>PLUZ01000001.1 GCA_003162995.1 Methylocapsa sp.
ATCGGGCGCAACCTCGGTGCGCATGCGGCCAGTCTCACTTTCGGCAATCCGGAAAACATCGGCGACGGCAAGCGGATCGGCCTTATGATACTCAACGGAATCGATGCGCGCGAGCGGCGGGCATTCGGCCCTGAGATCGGCGACAAGACGTTCGGCAAGGCTCGTCTCTGCCGCGACGCGGATGAGAACGCCCTCGGCATCGTTGCGCACGTCGCCGGCAAGCCCGAGGCGCGTCGCGGCCCGCCACACCGTCGGCCGGAAGCCGACGCCCTGCACCAGACCGCGGATGCGGATCTCGGTTGCCATGGGCGTGCAGAAGGCAGTGGTCACCACGCCAATCTCCAAAGCATGACACGATTATTGCCGGAATCGGCAATGACGACCGTGCCGCCGCAAGCCGCGAGCCCATAAGGCCAGCACAGACTGTCGCGCACCGGTGCCTGCCAGCGATTATCGCCTTTCGAATGAAAATCCGGCTGCCCGCTCAGACGATGGGCCGCGGCGCCCATGCCGAAATCCGCATGCGCAAAGCCGAGAAGGCGCGAATTGGCAGTATCAGCGACGGCGATACCCTCGGCCAAAGCGGTGCAAGCATAGGGCATGTTGAGGCTTGCCGCATCCGGCCAATAATTGGCGCGGTTATGTTCGCAGGCAAAAGGATGGGTCTGGCCGATGAGATAATCACAAGGTGCGCCACTTTCGTCCGGCAGGCGGCTCCAAACCATGAGCCGATTATTGCCGGAATCGGCGACGAGCAATTTTTCGCCGGCGATGGTGGCACTATGCGGCCAGCGCATCCCCTGCGCGTCGACGCCGCGGCCACCGTTTTCGTCGCGGCACGCCATGTTGGTCTGGCCGAGAACGAGATCGGCGGGCGCTCCGTTTTGCCGTGGGATTTCGTTCCAGACGAGAACCCGCCGGTTGCCCGTATCGCAGACGATGAGGCGGGGTCCGGCAATGGTGACACCATAGCACCAATTGAGCGTATTTGCCCCTGGCTCGCCGCCGCGATTGGCGAGCATGGAACCGAAATCGGCTTGGCCGAGGACGACATCGGCCGGCTGATTGTCGGTCTCCGGCGGGCCGTGCCAGATTAAGACGCGATGGTTCCAGGCATCCGCCACGGCGAGAATAGTCTGCGTTGCGGCGATGCCGGTCGGCACGTTGAAAGTGGCGGCGCCGGGCTCGCCCTTGGCATTGCGTCCCTCACAGCCGAAGTCCGGTTGTCCGATGAGTGTATCGGCTGGGGCATAATCTTTTGACGGCAGACGACGCCAAATCAAAACACGATGATGGCCCGTGTCGGCGACGAATAAAGGCCCATCGGCACCGGCCAATGCCGCACCGCGCGGCCCGAAGAGGGTCGCGGCTGTTGGAGTGACCGGCCGGGTCAGATCGAAGCCACCGGCCTCGGATCCGAATACGAGCGCGGGGCCGGCCGGATCGAGTAGAGGCAAGGGTGGCGGCCCTATCGATGCCGGAGGGTGGCTCGATTCGCCGGGTGAACGGAGCGAAACGCGCATCGCTCAAGCCTCGAGTCTGATTTCGACGCGATCATCGACAAGGCGCACGGGCACGGGACGCAATTGCACTTCCGGCGCCGNNGATCTTGCCCTTTACTACGAAGCCGGACGAAACCGGCAAGCCAAGATGCGCGCAGGCATCCCGAAAACAAGCAACCAAGCGGAAGATGCGACTGAAGAGAAGCGCTTCGCCTTGGATCGTGGCGGTCACGATGCCGCCGTCCGGGATCGAATCGAGATCCATCGCAAAGGACCATTTGCCAATCTCCGCATCGGCAAAGGGGCTCGTGAAGTTGGTTTGGGCCGGTACGCTCGCGCTGCCTTTGACTTGGCGCACTTGCTTGATTTCGGGGCAATGTTCCTCGATCGCCCGTTTCACGCCGGCGGCGAAAGTGAGGGTCGAAGCAGAGCAGCCGTCGCAATTGCCGAGAAAGCGAACTTCGACGGCGTCGGGCGGCACGAAGGCGACGAGTTCGACATCGCCGCCGTGGGCGCCGAGCATGGGCCGCACCGAGGCCAGCGCCCGCTCGATCCGTTCCTGCTGGCTCGGCTGGATGAGACCATGGTGTCGCAGCACCGCATAGACCAAAGGATCGGCAGCCGTCTTGCGCAAGGCGTCGAGGGTGCCCGGCGCGGCCTTCACACCGGCAATGAGATTGCGCAATGCCGCTTTGTGCAAGGCATCGATGGCCTGGCGATAAGCGATGACGATGCTGCGCTGCGACTCCTCCCAACCGCCGATCAAAGCTTCGAGGCGTTCCACATCGCCGACGAGCGCATCGAGGCCGGGCTCTTTGTCCGCCGGTGGCTGCGCATGTGCATTCATGGTCGCCCCCCTTTGTCCGCCGCCCGGTTGGCCCAAGCCGGCAAAAAAACGCGTCAGCGGAACTTCAGATTTTTGAATAGCGCAGGCTGCACGGCGCCGCCGATGAATCCGGCGATCGCGCCGGCAGTTGGTAGGCCGGTGAATTTCGCAAAAACGAGAAAAATGAGAACCGTCAGGCCGATGCCGATCGCAAGCTGGCGGATAACGTCGTTCGGATTCTGAAACAGCTTTCCTTGAAAGAATAAAATAATGGAAGCTTTCACCATGTCTAACATCTGAACTTCCTCAAAAGATGAATGCTGCGATGATGACGCCAATGAAGACGCCAACGAAACCGGCGAGCGGTCCGTAAAAGCTACCCATCAATGCTGCGAGTTCATTGCCGAGCGCCTTGCCGCCGACAGCGACACCGCCCGCGGCGCCGCCAAAAATCGAAAAAATGATCGCGAGCACGAGGGCTAGTAGTCCAGGAACGACCGATCCACTCATAATATCTCCAATTCGCATATGGATTATTGGACGCTGGCAACGGCCGATACATGTTCGTCGGAATATCGGACCTGCGACAATTCAGCTTCGATTTCGGCGATCATTTCGCCGACAATGCCGGCTTTCTGCGCTTCGCTGAAAGCGGCAAAAATTTCGGCGGCCTCGCGGTAGTGTTGCAAGGCCTTGTCGAGGTTTTTGCGATTGCCATGTTCTGGCCGCGCGACGTCATCAGGAAGATTGCGCAGACAATTCGCGTAATTGGCTATCGTATTGGCATATTCCGCCGGCGTCGTTGCGCGGGTGCGGACCTTGAGGGCTTCGTCATAGGCATCCATGGCCCGCAAACAATTCTCGATTGAATGGCTCGACGACACATATTGCAACGCATTGCCGAGATTGTTCTGCAACATGGCATATTCGCTCGGATGATCGATGAGGTTGACCACCTTGAGGCCCTCTTGGAAAGCCTGCACCGCAAGCGCTTCGCGCATTTTGGCGCGTTCATCCGAAAAAGGGATCGACAGAAAAGCCGTCGCCAGATTGTTTTGCAGGATCGCATATTCCTTCGGAAAAGCCTTGGCGTCGAACGTGCGCAAGGCTCTTTGATAGGCCGCGATCGCAGCAGTGATCGGTGCGGCATTGGCGCCTGCGAGGCTTTGCAGAACAAGACCGAGATTCATTTCGATCTCGGCCAATTCTTCCGGCGCACCATCATGTTTGAGGATGTCGCGCGCAGCTTCGAGATTGCGCTGTGCGTCTTTCAGTGGAGTGAGATCATCAGCGGTNNCACGAGACGCGCATGCAGGCGACCGCGCAACAGGTAAAGTTCGGCTGGGCAAAGCTCAAGCGCTTTTTCGTAAAGCAAGATTGCTTGCTGCAAATGGCCGGGGGTTTTCGGCCGGGTCTGCAAACCCATGGCCATCTCCATCAGCATCTCGATCTTTTCGGCCAGAGAAGCGTCTTCCGCTTCGACAGCGGCGAGCGCCGCTCCGACTTCAGATTCGGCTCGCGATGGCATTTCCATCCCCTCCCTGAGGCCCGATCGCTTGATGCCGCGCCATTTGCAAACAAGCTACGCGTCGTCCAAAATCGAGTCTAGTTTATTTTCGTATTGCAAACTTAGTTTACGTATTTGCGAAAAGATCTTGGGCGACAAAGCCGGCGATCAACGCACGGGGCCATGCTTCGACATGAATGTCTTGTGTCTCGTCGATACTGTTGAGGCGAAAGAAATCCGCGGCATGAATGGCGCGATCGCCACGCGCATTCACTTGTTTCACGAGAAAGCCGCCGGCTTCGGCTGTGACGATCGGCAAGATCAAAAGATCATCGGACTCGCGCACCAAAGCGACGCTGCGCACCTGAGGCATATGCGCGTCGAACACCGCGGCCTCGATGTAGAGATGATCGCGATGAAGGCGTAAGTGCAGGGCACCGCTCTTCGGTGCGATATTGCTCATGGAGCCGGTTCCTTTTCGCAATAGGCCGCAATCAGCGTCGCGATGCGCGTGGCGACGGCATCGGCCGCCTGCATGACCTTCGGCGATAGGTCGAGGCCATAGTCGAGCGTGGCGGCCTCGATAAGAAATACCGTGATGTCGGTCGGAAAATCATCCGCCCATATGCGCCGGCCAGCGTAAAGCGCATGGTCCCAACGAAAATCATGCAGCGTGTAGCTTGGTGCCGGCCGGTTCTCAAGTTCGTGTCCCGGTACTTCGAAGACGGCGCCGGGCTCTGTACCACTCGACGACGCATCGATGATAACGAGTTTGCGTGCGCCGCGGGCCTGGAACAAGATGTCGATCCCGCTTGTCCCAGCATCGAAGATTTTGACCGGCGCCGAGGGTGGCAGAGGCAAAGCCAAAAGGCGGCGGGCCACGACAACTCCCGCCCCGTCGTCGGAACGATTGAGATTACCGCAGCCGATCACCACCAACATGATAGGGGCCTAAGGGTGGCTCTGCCGGAATGACGTCATGCTTGTAGCACCTCGTTCAAATGCGCCACAACCGGCACCACCAATCGGGTTCGACCGGCACCGCCAGTTCCGGTAGATCGCACCATTTGCGATGCACCAAATAATACATGCATTCCATGCAGCGATATTGTTCTTCACCATAGGGATGATTTAAAAAGCCACCTATGACGAGCTTACCTTCGAGATCGTCCGGGCCGAGCTCCCGTAAGTCTTTCAGTATCTCGCCGAATTCCTTTTCCGTTTCGGGGAAAGGTTCGGTCTTGGTTTTCAGTCCATTGGCCAAGAGTTTGGTGATATTGTGCAGGACGTCACCGGTTTCTGACACAGACATGAACTCCGTCTCCAAAAGCAGATCGACCGGGCCGGCAACCCTTGCAGTCACGCGTCTCCATACCGCATCAAATCATAACAGAGGGTCTCCGGCCGCTCGAGGTCATATAAACAATTTTTCATGCCATCTGGATTTACACTGAAATGCGGATTTTCAATCGTTCCTATTGGGAAGAATTTGTCCCGATAAAGGCTAATGCTAGGCGCATCTGTTTCATCGGGTGGGTTGCAATGATTATTTTCATGCCGGTTGCGTGACCCCAGGCCGCGGCTGCTTCGATGCCGAAATTGCGTCGTGACCGCGATATACGTCGCGTGCGAATTCGCATTCGCACGCGACGCAAGCCANNGAAGCCTGCTCACGCCGTACGGAAGCGCGCGAGTTCTTCGCCAGTTTTCGCATCATGGGCATGCACGGTGCAAACAAGGCAAGAATCGTAAGACCTGGCAACATGACCGACTTCGACCGGATCATGCGGATTTTTGATTGGGGTGCCAATCAAGGCTTCCTCGATCGGTCCGCGCTCGCCCGTCGAGGCGCGAGGTCCAACGTTCCAAGTCGTCGGCGCGATCATCTGGTAATTTTTAATCTTGCCGCTCTGAACTTCGATCCAATGGCACAAGGCACCGCGGATCGCTTCCGTCGCGCCCCAGCCGCGACCGTCCCTTTCGGTCGGTTTGATGTACCATTCGTCGCTAAGGCGCAATTCGCGCAATACGCGTTCGATCTCGCGATAGATCTTCACCCCTTCATGCATGCGGGCGAAATGCCGCAAGGCCACATTGGCGCCGCCCATCTTGCGATACATGTCAAGCACCAGGGGATCGTAATGCTGCCAGCTTTCGCCATG
>PLUZ01000162.1:0-11156 GCA_003162995.1 Methylocapsa sp.
GCTTTTTGTCTTCCTCGTAATCAGCGAGATTGCCTTTGAACAACCATTTCCCGTTTTATAGCTGATTTCCTTCATCCCCTTGGCTCTGCCGAGCCGTCGCGACAGCGCTGACCACACCGCAAACAGCGGTTGACCAAGCGCGTGTCACTTCACCGGCCGGTCGGCGGCGGACGCGGCATTCGAAGGCTTGCGGCAGCGCCAGACCTCGTAGAATTCAAATTGCTGGGCAAGTTCGTAATTGGCATGGAAGCGCTCGAGGGCGCCCTCGTCCAAGAGCGGACGGCCGCCAAAAACACCACCGAGAAAGCGGCCGCCCTGGCGAGACAATATCCAGCTCGGGACGCTACACTGCTCGAACAGCGGATACAGGACCGAGCTTTCCAGACCCGCAAAGTGCTGATCGGCAAAATTGACGTAGTCGAAGCGCGTGACTTGGCCGATGAACGCTCTCTCGACCCGGTAAAACTCGTCCTGCTCGGCATCCACGCCCGAGTTGTGCCCCATCTCCGATTGAGGGAAGGCCGCGAAAAGCGAGCGCAGCTCTGCGCGCTTCGCCAACTCCGTGCGATAGGCTGGAATCTGCTTCGCCATCTGGAACCAGCTGTAGGCCCAGATCGGAGCCGCGCCAATCAGCACCGCGCATAGGACCAGACGGCGGGTTTTTGTTGTCACGCTCCGCTGCGCAACGCCCTCCCGGCAGGACAGCCTGGCCGCGAGATAGAGGGCCGAGGGAATGAGCGGCATCATATAGGGCGGACCGCCGCCCGGCTTGCCCGAGACCACAGCGACGAAGATAGTGCAGATGGCCAAGGCGATGGCCATCACGCGCTCTTCTCGGCCAGCCCCGAGCGCGCGCCACGTCAGCAGCGGCAGCGCCAGAATGGCCAGGCCGTAAAACAGCGATTCCCTGATTGTTGAAATGATTAGGCCTTGGTGCGTCACCAACGCGATATTCGCAATGTAGTTTTGCAGGGAAAAGGACCCCACTTCGAAGGGCAAGGCCAGTGCCGCGACGAACAGCCCGCCGCCGATCGCAACAGCACCGATCAGTCCAGTCCAGGATGGCACCAGCGGAAGACAAGCAAGCGCCAGGGGAAGCAAATAGAGCGCACCGAAAATCTTGAGATCGATCGCGACACCGGCGAGCAACCCAAGACCCGCGAGGCAGACAGCTGGGCGGCCCCGATCGAACAGCAAGGCAGCAAGGGCAACGATGGCGATAAGGATCGAGTCCGGCCGGTTCCAGAACCAATAATGCTGCTCGATCGAAAGCAGGGCGATCATTAACGCGCACATCGCGAGCGCGTCTTTCGAGCCGGCGCGGTTGCGGACAGCAAGGAACAGCATTAGCAGCGCGGCGAGACCAAAGCCAATCCCAATCAATTTGGAAGCAGCGATCGCCGGATACCACAACAGCACCGGAATCTGCGCTAGAAAAACATAAGGGCCGTAAAGGCTGCCGACGATCGCTTGGCCGGTATGCCAGTCCGCATAGACCAGTGCTCCATGGAGATAGTTGCTGGCCAGAAGAGGAATGAGAGGCTCTACGTAGTCAGCAAAGTTCGGCACGAAAAGGTAGAAGGCGCAATGGGCGATCGCGAGCACGATCAGCAGCTTGTCGATGGCCCCCCAGTCGCTCGAGGCCAAGCGTGCGATCATCGAGCCCGCGGCGGAAAACCTCGATGCCCAGACGCGATGCGAGACAAGTAGCGCCAGTAGCACGAATGTTGCCAAATGGCAGTAACCCCAATAAAGCACGAACGCTTTCTGGACCATACTTTCGATTCCAAGTTGCATCGGCTGACGCCACCACCGCGGATGGTTGGGATGATGGCGTTGACCAGACCCGACTAAGGATCACCGCGCCAAACGGGGTAAAGCCAACCGAGCTCCATTTTATTCGTAAGCTTAGGTAGCACGGCCGCCGGATTGCGTATAGCGTTTGCGTTGGACGCGTAGGGATTTTGCGCTGCCGGTAATATTCCGAGCTATTGCGACCGGCGCATCAAAGGCTTTGGCCCGCTGCTGCTTGGCCTCCTCAGCTTCTACGCTGTATGCCAGGTGGATGCGGTGTGGAACTACGCGGCCTCCTCCGTGGTCACTTGGCGGCCCCCATAAATCGTCGCCAAGAAGAGATGATTTTCTAGCCGATTTGGCTCGGCGGCGCGCTCGAAATCAAAGAGTTGGAGCATGTCCTTATCGAAAAAGTCGAGCAACTTTTTCGGGGCATGCTCAAGACTTGACGCCTGCCGTTTTACCTCGAAAACTTTTTATATTTCAGCCGGTGCGGGATGACACTGTCGATGCCGAGGCGGCGCTTTTTGTCTTCCTCGTAATCAGCAAAGTTGCCTTCGAACCATTCGACATGGCTGCTGCCCTCGAAGGCGAGCATATGAGTCGCGATGCGATCCAGAAAAAAGCGGTCATGCGAGATGATCACCGCGCAGCCGGCGAAATCTTGCAGGGCTTCTTCCAGTGCGCGTAAAGTGTCGACATCGAGATCGTTGGTCGGCTCGTCGAGCAGAAGCACATTGGCGCCGGATTTTAGCATTTTGGCAAGATGCACGCGGTTGCGCTCTCCGCCGGAGAGCTGGCCGACTTTCTTTTGCTGATCCGATCCCTTGAAATTGAAGGCCGACGTATAGGCGCGCGAATTGACCTCGCGCTTGCCGAGCGTGAGAAGCTCATTGCCGCCGGAGATTTCTTCCCAGACATTCTTCTTGGGATCGAGCGAGTCGCGCGATTGGTCGACATAGCCAAGATGCACAGATTCGCCGATTTCGATCGTGCCGGAGTCCGGCTTTTCCTGGCCGATGATCATGCGGAACAAAGTGGTCTTGCCGGCGCCGTTCGGGCCGATCACGCCGACGATGCCGCCAGGCGGCAATTTGAACGAGAGATCGTCGATGAGCAGCGTGTCGCCAAAACCCTTCGAGAGATGTGAAAAATTGATGACATTATTGCCAAGCCGCTCGGCAACCGGAATGACGATCTGGGCGGCGGTTGGCGCCTTGTCATTCTGCTTCTGAACGAGATCCTCGTAGCGCTGGATGCGGGCCTTGGATTTGGCTTGGCGCGCCTTGGGGCTCGATGCGATCCATTCGGATTCGGCTTCGAGCTGGCGCATGCGCGCCTCCTCCTCGCGGCCTTCCTGGGCGAGGCGCTTCTGTTTTTGTTTCAGCCAGGCGGAATAATTGCCCTCATGGGGAATCCCGCGCCCGCGATCTAGCTCGAGAATCCAGCCGGTGACATTGTCCAGAAAATAGCGGTCATGGGTGACGATCAGGATCGCGCCCGGGTAAGCGCGCAAATGGCCTTCCAGCCAGTTCACGGTTTCCGCGTCGAGATGGTTGGTCGGTTCGTCAAGCAGCAAGAGCTCCGGCTGCTCCAGAAGGAGTCTGCAGAGCGCAACGCGGCGGCGCTCGCCGCCGGAGAGTTTGGCGACGGCCGCGTCGTCGGGCGGACAGCCGAGNNGTCTCGTCGGAATAATTCATCGCGAGATCATTGTAACGGTCGAGGATCGCTTTCTTCGCGCCGACGCCCAGCATCACATTGCCGCGCACGTCGAGATTATCGTCGAGCACCGGCTCCTGTGGCAGATAACCGACCTTGGCGCCTTCGGCGACGAAGCCCTCGCCGGTAAACTCCTTGTCGATCCCGGCCATGATCCGTAAAAGCGTCGATTTGCCTGCCCCATTGATGCCGAGTACGCCAATTTTTGCGTCCGGATAGAAAGACAGATTGACATTCTCCAGGACCTTTTTCCCGCCTGGGTAGGTCTTGGTGAGACCTTGCATATGATAGATGAATTGCCGCGCCATGGAGATCCTTGGTTTTTCCGCCAGAAAGCATAACCGGAAACGTAAGATGTGAAGCATTTAGCCGCATGGGGCGGGGCGGTCCAGGCCGTGGAGAAAAACAGGCATTGCAGGGACAAAAAAAGTTTATGGCCTTGATGGCCGCAAAGCCGGCCGCGACCTTGCAACCTGAAGCTGGCAAGGCAAGAATACCCTTTTCGAGCCAGGGTCCGGCCTTTTGAGAGAGGATAAGCGTGTGGCGGATAACAGATTGCGCGATCTTGGAACGATTGTACCTGGAGCCCGTCTGGCTGAGGCGAGCGCTCCGACTTTGTCTGCTCCTCCTCCACAAAGCCGGGGAATTGAACCCGAAACCGTTTCACCATCTGATCCGGTCTTTGCCGCCGATCTTCCCGGTGGAATCGACGCGCTGGGGCTCGACGCGCCGCTTGGCCTTCTCGCCGAGCTCGCCGCCCACCGGCGCACCGAAACCCCCCTCACGATCGGTCTTTTCGGGCCATCCGGCTCGGGTAAGAGCTTTGCCTTGACGAAGCTCATCCAGGCGATCGAGGAGTTGAGCCGTGCGGCGGCTACTCCGGCTTCGCCTTATCTCGGCGAAATTGTCTCTCTTCACGTCGATGCCACCGATATTACCGGCAATCCGGCCACGGCTCTCGCCGGTGCGCTCCATACCCGTCTTGCCGGAACCTATCCGGCCGTTGCGGCCGAGGCCGCGCGTGCCGCGCGGGATCCGCGTGCCGCCGCGAGCGAAGCCCTGGAGAGGCTTGACATGTCCCGCCGCAAACTCGAGGCTGAAAAACATGCGCTCGCCGAGACCAGCGCCCGCCGCGCACGTCTGACCGAGGCCATTCTCTATGAAACCGCCGGATCGCAGGTCGATGCCTATGCAAGCGTCAACCGGTCCAGGATAAAAAGTCTTTTCTTCCGGCTCGGCATTGCCGGTGATCCTCTCCTTGCCTTTAAGGATATGGCCGGGGCCATCGCCAGCCCGGACGGTGCGGCGCGGCGCGCCGGCTTCGCGCTGCGGGCTTTTTTTGCTTTCAAAGGGCAGAGAAAGCTGATCGCGGCGGCGATTCTTCTGTTCCTTGCCGGCGCCGGTCTTCGCATTGCTTTTGACCAGCAAGCGGTTTGGCTTGCCTGGCTGCGAGCCACGGAATCCTCCGTGCCCGTCGCAAATTGGCTCGAAGCTCATATAGACTGGCTGCTAGGTCTGCGGGAAATCATTTTTGTTGGCGCGGCGCTGGCGTTCGGCGTCACTGTCTGGCGGGGCTTGCAGCTGATTCGGCTCGTGTTTCGCGGCGCGGATTTGCTGCAGGCCGATCTTGGCGTCCGCCGGCGCGAGACGGACGATCTTTTTGCATTTCAGGCCCGCCACGTGGAGGGCCTTGCCGCTGAAGTGAACATACTTTCTCGCCGCGCCGCCGAGGCGGAAAAACGGGCTGGCGACGTGCATCCGAAAAGCTCCACGCTTGCCGAGCCCGCTCCCTTCGCTATCGATACCGCCACCCAGCGGGCCCGGACATTCGCGGCCGCCGCCGGTGCCAGGATCGTTACGGCCAGCCAAACGAGCACCAGCAAGAATGGCGTGGCACCACGGCGGTTTGTTTTCGCAATCGATCATCTCGATACCGTGCCAGCTTCCCGCGGGCGTGAAATTCTTGCGCATGTGCGGTCCCTGTTCAAGCAGGGCTTTGTCGTGTTGATCGCCGCCGATCCTGCCAGGTTTGCCGCCGTGGCAGGCGAGACCGCACCGGGCCTCGACACATGGATTCAAGTGCCGTTTCAGCTCGGCGAGCTCGCATCACGCGCCAATTATGCCACTTTGGTCGGCCAGATGCTTGGCGCTGAGGGAGTTGCGGAGCCACTCAGCCGGGATGCCGCGACATCGGCGCTCGACCAGCCGATGTCTACAACCGAGGTGCAGCTGCTCTCCGGTTTGGCCCCGCTCGCGGGCAGTTCGGCCCGCGCCCTCAAGCGCTTCGTCAATCTCTATCGCCTTGCCCGGGTGCAAAACCAGCCCCACAAGGGCGCACTCGCTTTCCTGCTGGCACTTGACGCTGGCGGCACGCAATCCGAAATCGCCGCGGTGAACGATGCACTCTCGCGCGCTAACCCGGAGGCGGATCTTGACCTTGAACATTGTGGCGCGCGCCTTGTGGAGGCGTTGGCCGCAGCGCAAGCCGCCCAAGGCAAGATAAATGTGAACGCTGCGCGGCACGCTGCCGCGACGGCCCGCCTATTTTCTTTTCATGATGGCGGATTGAGCGGGGTGCCTGTGGCGGCACGAGTGCAAGCCTGAACCAACCGGACGGAGCACGCGGATCCTGGTGCGCTTGTCCTGAAACAGTTGATCGAATATTTTGACAAGCTCATGCGCAAACTCTTTCGAATTTGAGCGATTCGTTTTCAATAATAGGATAGGATTTGACCGGTAAGCGCTACCTCGGGGCAACCCCCCTGACCAGGGCGCGACTGTTAGTCGCATGATTTTTCACAAAGATCTAATCGTCAGTTTCAGTCATTATTCGTGCGCTAGTTGATCGTTGAACCCATTTGGGGGAAGCGCGCTGCGCTGCCGCAGGTCATATTGCGTCCATGATAGCGATGGACCTGAAAATCATGAGCACATTAGGTGAAACGACGGAAAAGGATACTGGCCTTCGTACCCATTTGGGGGAAGCGAAGGGAGCGCGCCAAGAACATAGTCACGCTAACGCGCGGCAGGATGGTCAAAATATGCGGACTGAAAGAGAATCCAAAGAAAAGGACACTCATAAGCTGATTGTCGAGGTCGCGGAACGTTTGTTCCGGCAGATCGGATTCCAGAAGACGACAGTCGCCGATATCGCACGCGAGCTGCACATGTCGCCGGCCAACGTCTATCGTTTCTTCGCGGCGAAATCGGAAATCAACGAGGCTGTCTGCATGGACCTCCTTGGCAAGATCGAGGCCGAGGCGGAAAAAATTGCGGCATCCCGCAGCACCGCTACGCAAAGAATACGCAACTTGATCGGGGCCGTCGAAAAGACCCACCACAAACAATATATGTTCGACCGTAAGTTGCACGATTTGATTGACGCGGCGATAAGCGAGAATTGGGCGATCATGCGGCGGCATAATGAACGCATGGCTGCGATTTTGGAGCAAATCATCGCGAGTGGCATGGCGTCCGGCGAGTTTCCGCTGGGAGACGCTACCCTTGCGGCACGTCTCGTCAACACCGCTTGCATCCGGTTCAGCCATCCGCGCCTAATCGTGGAATTTGAGCAGGAGCTTGAACCGACCCTCGACCAAATGATCGGTTTTTGCCTTACGGCGCTGACCAGGCAGCCTGTCTGACCTTGAAGACAGCAGGATGACAGGCATTGCTTCTGCTCCCAATGGCAGAGGTCAGACGACACGCGGGTCTGAACCCGTGGCATCCGAACCGGTTTTGAGCCAAACCAGCACATTATCTGGATCAAGAAGCGCATCAGCTCTCGCTGATGGCGGAGGAGAGCATGTCCCGAAAAAGTTGCTTGCCTTTTTCGGGACATGCTCCAATTCTTTGATTGTGAGTGATTCCTTTTTGATCATAGGATTGTAAGGGGTGCGCCAGCGCTCAAAACCGGGATTGCTTCAAGCTTGATCGCTCAAGCTCTCTATCTCTTTGCTTTCTTGCATTATTTCACCCAAAAAATCTGCAACTTTTTGGGATTATGCTCTAACCCTCAGCCGCTTCGGCCTGCTCTCGGCCGCGCCAGACCGCCAGGTCCCGGAAAGGCTGATAGGTCTTATCAGTCCGGATATGCGTGAACGGAAACCGTGCCAAGCTAAGAATTTGTGAGGAATTCCATCATATAACATGATCCCATGGAGTCCGGATCCGCTATAAGGGAGGTCTGGGGCAGGTCACCTTCTGGAGGAGAACTTGGGAATCGAACACGCCGGCAAAATACAAGCGCCGGCTGGGAAAACCACCAAAAAAGGGCTGCATAAGCTCGCCCTCGACATCGAGTGTATTGGCCTCGTCTCCTTGCGTTTCCCCTTAGCCGTTGCTTTTGTCGCGGTCCTCCTTGTAATCGCCGCCGGTTTTGGCGTCACCAGGCTCAAGGTCGACGATTCTCTGAGCCAATTGTTTCGTTCCAACACACCGGAATTCAAGCAATACGAGGAAGTGACCCGGCGATTTCCGTCGAGCGAATTCGATGTGCTCGCCGTCATTGAAGGCAAACGGCTGCTCGATCGCGACGCGGTGGAAAAGCTGCGGGATCTCATCACCGACTTGCAGCTGATCGATGGCACGCGCGGTCTGATTTCGATTTTCTCGGCCCGCCAACCGTCTCGCAAAGGCGAAATTCCGGCGCCTCTGTTTCCCGATCCATTGCCCGAAGGGGCCGCCTACCAGGCGCTTATCCATCGCGTCATGGAAAATGAGATCCTTCGCGGCAAACTTTTGTCGGAAGACGGCCAGCTCACCTTGGTCGTTCTTGCACTCGACCCATCCGTCGTCGAGAGCAAGGGGCTGAGCGATACTGTTGGAGAAATCCGCAAAACGATGGGCGAGGACCTCGCCGGGCTGGGCCTCAATGCACAGCTTTCCGGCGTTCCGGTTATGCAGCTAGAGATCCGCAATGCGGTCGAGCGCGATCGATTGCTTTACAATCTGGTTGGATTCACCGCCGGTTGCCTCATTGCGATTCTCTTCTTCCGCCGCGTTTCTTTCATGGTCATCGCGGCTGGTCCGCCGCTTATTGCCATAGTACTGGCGCTCGGAGCACTCGGCTGGTTAGATTTCCGCCTCAATATGTTCCTCAACGTGATGACGCCGCTCATCATGGTGATCAGCTTTTCCGACAGTATGCAGCTTACCTTCGCCATGCGCGACCGCTTGCTCACGGGCCAAGACAAATACGAGGCCTTGAAAAATGCGATTTTGATCGTCGGACCGGCCTGCGTTTTAACCCATGTGACGGCGGCTCTGTCCTTCATGGCCTTGCAGTTTTCAACGTCGGATCTGATTCGCACATTTGGCCAGGCCGGCCTGATCGCCACCCTCATCGCGCTCCTTGCGGTTCTCATATTGGTGCCATTGCTAGGTGTTTTGCTCCTGCGCAACGAGATTGTTTTCGCTACCCGGGTCAGGCGTGGCGATTTGGGTGTCGAAATGCTTCGTCGTTTTTGCCGCTTTATCGCCCGCCGCATGGTTGGCCGGCCCGGACTTTACAGTCTGATCGGCCTCGCCGTTGTCGTCGGCCTAGGCGTCAACTATGCCAATCTCGAGCCAAGATACCGGCTCGCCGATCAAGTGCCAGACAAGCAGCAGGCAGTCGCAGCGAGCCATCTTCTCGACGCCAAACTCACCGGCGCCAATCCAATCGATGTGCTTATCGAATTTCCGAAAGGAGCCTCTCTTTATGCGCCCGAGACGCTCGCCGTGATTGCTCAGGTCCATTCCCTCCTCGAGCAACAAGCCGGCGTCGGCAATGTCTGGTCGCTCGAGACATTGCGGCGCTGGCTCATCAAGGCAGGGGAACCAGACGTTGGCACCTTGAAAGAATATGTAGACATACTGCCGAAATATTTGACGGGGCGCTTCATCTCGGCCACGCAGGACGCCGTCGTCGTCTCGGGGCGGATACCGGACGCCGACGCGAGCCGTCTTCTTCCAATCATCGACTCATTGGACAATTCGCTCGCGGAGGTTCGCGCGCGGCACTCCGGCTACAGCATATCGGTGACCGGTCTTTCGGTGATCGCTGCGCGAAATAGCGCCACTATGATTGAAAAATTGAGTCGCGGCTTGACGCTCGAGTTCGGCTTCGTCGCCGTCTTTATCGGCGCCGCGTTCCGCTCCCTCGCCGTGATGTTCTCCGCCATTTTGCCGGGGATTTTCCCCATCGTCGCCTCAGGCGCGATCTTGAGCGCGACGGGACAAGGCCTGCAATTTGCTAGCATCGTGGCCTTGACAGTTTCGTTTGGGCTGGGCTTGAGCGCAACGATCCATTTTCTCAATCGTTTGCGTCTTGAGGATGATCCAGACGAGGATCCCGGCGTTGCGATTGAACGCGCGACGGTTCTCGTTGGTCCTGCCCTGATTTTGACTTCGGTGGTGCTTGCCTGTGGATTGGCGGTAACGGTCTTTTCCAGCTTGCCGTCGCTGCGTCTTTTTGGCTGGCTGAGCGCTTTCGCCATGATAGCGGCACTGGCCGCCGACCTCTTTATTTTGCGGCCGACGGCTACCTTTCTATACCGGATATCCCGCCGCGCCACGGCATGGCGCGAGAGCCGACGAGCGGCCGAGAGGTAGGGAACCTTGCAGCCCCCTATCCTTTATGCAAAGCGATCGACACGGCCGATACATCTGTGCCGCCGGATGGCCTGATCGACACCGACTGTCTGTTGCCCTGGGTGCGCACGTCGAGCCGGGCCGTGAATCCAGCCCCAGCGACAAAGGCCACAATCTGTGAACCGCTGGCGCGGCCGGAAATACTTCCCGACACACCGCGGGTCGCCTCACTCCAGGAGCCGGAAAGCGCGCCTCCCTCGGATACCACATTGCTGCTGATGTCCAGCCGATAGCTGTCGCTTGCGCAGCGTAACGTTTGCTGGAGCGCTCTGCCGGCTCCGTTAACCGCATAGGTCGCTCTACAGCGAATGCGTTCCGCTGCGCCATTGCTCATGGTGATGGTGCCTGACCCCGACCAATATCCGGATAATCCGAAAAACGGGCCTTCGGGACCGGGATCCGCACGAATCTGTGGGGCCAGGACCATGACTCCACATGCAAACACTGCTAATTTGAGCCGGAATGCGTGAGATTTCAAAAGAAATAATGACATCAATTTCACCCTGTCAAAATGCCAATTGTGGGCCAAAGCAGCTTTGGCTTAATGCTAAATCGTCTAATTAACACTAACGCTTCTGGGTTCGTTGCATGGTTCGATGTCAAATATTCGCCAGGTGGCCTCGTTTCGGATAAAGATTAAGATACGGTACGGCTTTTCGACTGGGTGAGCCCGAGCCCGACAATCGTGGCCGACAACAAGACTACCGCCCAACCTGAGAGGTAAGAAAAGATGAAAGCCTGGACCATGATCGTGACAAGGCAGGCACCCGCCGCCGCGGCGTAGAATGAGTCGCGGCCGCGCCGCGCCGCGCCGCGGCGCCGATATGGTCGCCACCGCCAATGTGCCGCTGGAGTCGGCGGCGCTGGGCGGCTCCGCCCGCGTCGCGCTGCCCGGCGGACGCATGGTCGACGTCAAAGTCCCCGCCGGCGTGGACGACGGCCAGCAGATTCGCCTGCGCGGCCAGGGTCACCCCGGGCCGGTGGGCGGCGAGGCCGGCGACGCGCTCGTG
>PLUZ01000162.1:11186-11416 GCA_003162995.1 Methylocapsa sp.
TAGGGTCTGCCCGCGGCGGACGGCAAGCCGGCTGGCGATCTTTATGTTTCGCTGAAACTCATGGCGCCCGAGGCGCCGGACGCCGATTATGAGGCGTTGATGACCAAATGGCGCGACAAAAAGCCTTACGACCCGCGCAAGGGATTTTAGCCGGCCTGACTTCGGGAAGCGGTTCGCGGCGAGCGGTTCATGCGGCGCGCGCCGAGCGCCATCGCGCGTAAATGCTTGGG
>PLUZ01000383.1 GCA_003162995.1 Methylocapsa sp.
GTTTACTAGGTCCGATGATCCCGTTCGGATCACGTAGGTTGGAAGCGGACCCGGCAGCGGAGTCCAGTTCGTTGCGTCTCCAAAGGCCGAGCAATTTATTTGATTCGGGTTACCGGCATTTACCAAACTCGCGCCGGTCGCCACGGCTACCTGAAATCCGTCGGCCANNCGTTCCTGAATTTACGTTGAAAAGTTTGGTTTGGGCGGTATCCAGAGCGATCAGTTGAAAAGCTGAACTGCCGGAATTCTGCTCAAAGAAGACAGGGCCGGTCGGACTGAGGGCGCCCAAGCTACCGAAGTCGGTGATGATCGCGCCAGCGTTAGAGACCTCATAAATCTGCTGCCCGCCACAGGCAAAAAGCCGATGGTTCCCCGGCCAAAGCCCGCGCACATTGCCGCCAGCTAAGGTAACCAGTGGTCCGGACGGATTCAGTCCAGGTCTTCCGGCAAGGTTCAACCGCGATTTACTGTCGCCTAGGCCAGCTTCTGGGTAGAGGTTTATTGACCGCTGCGAGTCGAGTACCGGCGAGAGCAGCAGGTGCGTGGGGCCGGTGAACTGAAAATTTGGGACGCGAGGCACATTTACCTCATTGACCTTCCGGTCGTCCCCAGGAGCCAGTTCCACCCGCGGTTGGTGTTCGAAGTTCCGCAGTACGCCGGGTCGCCTCGCATCTCGGGGTCGGGAGCGTTGTCGGACTTCACGAGCTCCATTGATTCGATGGCCTGGCGCTTCACATCCTCGAGCGCCGCTTCACTCACCTGCCAGTCGATGCGCCCCATCTTGTTGTACAGCTTCATCATGGGCGCGATGTTGACCGCGAGATTCTTGCGAATCATGCGCTCGTAGCCGGGAGGGAAGCTGTAAACCGTNNCGCCAGGCCAGATCAGGATCGTCCCGGCGCCGGTCGCGGTGAAGTCCTTCACGTAGTACAACGTGAGCGGCAGAGCGTTGGGTAGATTCTGAATCCCGATGTCACTCCATCGATCGCCGTTAACGATGTTCATCGGAATGCGTAAAACGGGGTTAACGGTGGTCAGGACGAGGTTTGCATCCCGAATCAGGTTGGGCCGCGGGCCAGTCCAGTTCGGCGTGGTCTCATTGGGGCCGATGGTGTACTGCTGCTGTGAACCATTCAGCGGGTACAGAGCGGCAGGATAGCAATAGGCCATCAGTTCATCAATCAGCCCNNCGTCCGTGCTCGTAGTCTGGCCGGGACGCAGGTTCCCGATGTCTCGGAGCGCTTGGTACGCGAGTTGGGTTAGGGATGCGCTCACAGTTTATAGAACCTCAGCCGGCCAATCGCCACAGTGAACAGCTTCGGATCAGCCCAACTGGGAGCCGTTATGGAACTGTCGAAGTACGCCGTCGCGCCGCCGGTAGGGTCTGACGGATCGAGATTGGCGATGTATTGCGCCTGCTTGTACTGGACATCTCCGGGCTTCGGATACAGCTTCCGCTGCGGGTCGAGGCTATTCCAACACGAGAACTGGTAGGGCTGTAGGCAGACTTGCTCTGGGTCGGAAGGCCATCCCTCGCGGCCCGCCAGCGCCCGATTCATGATGACGTGATAGACGCCGGTCATGCCAGCCATGCCCTCGCCGCGCGCCTCTCGCCAGACTGTGATTCCGAGGATATCCACTACTCGACCCCTTCAGCCGGCGGCGTCGGCGCGTTGGCCGGAACTCCCGGCGGCTGCACAAGCGCCTGACCAGCCGTACCTGGAATCGGGACGCGATTAGGCACTGGGAAGGCCGCGGCGCGCGCCTCCTTGGCATCCGCGACGAGCGAGGCGGAAGGCGTCACTCCGAACCAACCGGCGATCTCAATGCCCATCGCGGTCTTGAGCGCGCGCGCCACTCCGGCGGGCAGCGTCAGCGCCGTGGTAGCGTCCACGAACTGCGGAACGCTGGATCCTGTGAACGTCGGGGCCGTGAACGACGCGGCCGTGTAAGTCGGAGGCGTGAAGGTGCCCTCGGTGTAAGTTCCGCCCGAAAGCGTAAATGCAGTGGCCAGAGGAGACGCAAAAAGATTCTGCTCGGAAAGGGTCACGGAACCGTCTTTTGCTTGGCGGGTAACGAGGGGGGCCGCCTCCCGCGACATCTTATCTATCAGGAGCTGGAGCGCTTTGCTCTGCTCGTTTATCAGGATCTGAACGGCCATGGTTTGCTCGTTCGTCCAGTTCGCCAGCAGATCGTTGGCAATTGCGAGGCAGTCGGTGATTTGCTGGGAGGAAAGGGCTTCCCCTGAGTCCAGGACGGTCAGCCATTGGGCCGCCGCCGTCGCAACTTGCGTGAGGCTATAGGACACAGGTTAGGCCCTTTCTGACACTACGCGGTAACGGGTTCTTCCTTGCGCTTCCCGCTCCCGCCCTTGGAGTCCAGCGCGCGGTTGGCTTGCTCCAGTGCACCCCGGAGCCGCGCAATCTCTTCGTTGGGGTCGACGTATTCCGCTTCAGGGAGAGGCGCGATTTCATCGAGTCTGTCCACCCAAGGGCCACATCCGACCGGGGGCTTTTGCGCCTTGAGTTTCTTTTCGTCCTCGGCAGTCTTGACCAGCCGCTCCTCGACGAAAGCATTGTTGATTATTGTCGGGGAAGCCACTTCCATGCGCTCGGCAAATTTGTCTGCCATGTTGCGCCGGAAGACGTACTTCGGGTGGGTTTTCAGGATGTACTTTTCCTGATATCCCATCGCGACCAACGCCGTTTCTTCCTCTTCCTTGTACGCCTGGCGCATTTCCAGCTCGGCGTGGTACATGTCCTTCGGGTACCCGTTGTTCTTGGAACGCATCATCTCGTGCAGGCGGATGCCGAGAATGACTGGGTTTTTGGTCTTCGGGGCTTCGCGAGCATCGCGAAGGAATCGGTCGCACTCCGCTTGGCTCATGGTCTGTTGGCCGGTTGGCCGCATCTCGAATCCTTCGGACATTACAGAACCTCCTTTTTGACCATCTTCGGGCCAAGATCAACTTTGGTCCCAGTTCGCGGAAATGGGCCCGAGAGAGTTTCAGGGTCGAAGTGCCAACCATCGGCCAGCATTACCTTTTGCTCGTCTTCGTTTCCCGCTACCTGGTGAACGTGCTTGGGGAACTCCTGTGGGATGTACTCTAACCCGTAGCCGGTTGGATTGCCGTCCTTGTCGAACATGGCTTCGCGCACCGCGGGTTCGCCGTAAACGATCTTGGGCGGGAGGGTCGCATGGTACAGATGGACTTCTTTGGTTGCCATTCCTTGGGGCATTCTCTTCTTGCCTTTCATGGAGGCCGGGATAACCGGCCTCCCTTTGATCTCGAAGTGCAAACTAGTAAACCATCATGAACGGCCCGTACAGCGTGGTGAACGTTGTAGTGGGCGTAATCGCGGTTACGGTGCCGAAAGCGCCAGCGGCTTTTTTGACCGTACCCATGAGAGTCGGCGCGCCGCCTGTTTTGTAGGCGGTGAACGTGTCTGTGGTCCCGTTGCCTTGCAACCCGATGAAATAGGTGGCCGGGCCAACGAGATTGACTGTAGCGGTCCATGCGGCGCACTGGTATAGCGATGCGCCCGATGTGGTGACGCCAGCTAGGGCAGTAGTGGCGACGACCGCGCCGGTGGCATCCCAAATAGCGAAAAGCCACTTGTCCGTTCCGACCGTGGAGCCGTTGAGCACGCACGCGCCGGTAGAGGTAAAGGAATTGGGAATTTGGATTTGGGTAGCCCATTCCACGCCCGCGATATCCGTTACCGCAGTGCCGGCGATGCTGTTGGAAAGCGTGGTAAAGGCCGTGTACGGGTTCACGTTCGTTACGGCACCTTGAGCTTCCCCAAGAGTCGTTGTGGACCAATACCCGGACACGCAATTAGCCAAACCACCGGAGAAATCCGAGTTATTCGGCCCGTAGATGATGACGGGCAGGGAATACTGTACGGAAGCGGTACAAGTGCCGCTAGGCACGTTCGGGGTAAAAATGCCACCGGAGAACGGGTGCGAGTTATCGCCGCTCCCGGTTGCAACGNNAAGTAGCGTTGACGGAGTGGCCGTAATTCGCCGAAGTCCCAATCTGCCCGCGCTTGACGTTGTAGCAGGTGCTGGAAGATCCGGCGGAAACTACTTGCGCGACCTCCTTGTCCACTAACAAGTAAGAGCCGACAGCGTTCGCCGAGAGAGACGGCAGGACTACGCCGGTCGCCGAAGTCAGGCACCATTGGCCCTGGCTGGCTACATTTCCGCCGCCTGCCAGAACAGCCACGGAAAGGGTAGTACTGGTGGTGGTCAACTGCGCTTGCGCCGGGACGATTCCGAGCAAAGCCGCTGCCACCAGAGATGCGATTCGAATGAAGTTTTTCATGATGTTCATGGTTTTTCTCCTGTCGGCGTCGTTAGCTGATTGCGATGCGGACAGATCCCTCCGAGTACAGCGGTCCGATGCCATAATAGACATCGGTGCGGTTGGTGAACATGTCGCGCACGGAATCGAACATGCGGACGAAACGGATGGAGACGCCGATCTCTTTGGACCGCGCTTCCATCGCCATGTCGACGCCTTCCGGCACGTCTCCGGGGAAGGACACGAAGGCATGCGCCTGGCGAGTCCATAAGATGCCCTGTGCGGTGGACACGCCAGCAAGTGCGGATTGTCCNNACGTTCTGGAACTGTCCGGAAGGAACGATGGCCGGCAGGATCTGGACCGTCCCGGTACCGCCCGCGCTGGTCATGTTCTGCTGAACGACGAACTGCTGAAGCGCACCGGTCGACGTGCGGTTCTGCGGGTTTACCGCGAACACTCCGGCGAAGCTGATAATGTCGCCAAGCAAGAAGTAGTTGGTTACGCTTCCGAGCCCGTTGAGGTTGATAGCAGAACCGGTCTGGCCACCGCCGACTACCGCGGGAGTGCCTCCGAGTGCGCCGATTACCTGCACCGGGGCGTTCTGGTCTACCATCCAGTCGAGAGACAAGGCGTTGTCAATCTGCCCGGTCTTCCACTGTTTAGTGAGAGAATCCTTGGGATTGTAGAACTGTTTGGTGTAGGTGTTCCAACCAGTTCGCGCGTTGGAGTTGATGACCAAGTTACGGGCGCGGCGGAATTTCGCCTTGTCCAGGGGGAAGCCCATCTCATCGAGCTTTTGGGAAGCCTGCGAATAGATGTTGAAGGCGTCCGTACCGCTCAGTCCCGGCGTGGTGCCTGGGGTTCCGACGAAGTTCGCCGTGTTTATCATCATCGTATTGAGCGCCCTGAAATCCAGCAGGTTGCTCAACGCGGTCATGTACGGGTCAAGGTATCGGTCCTGGAAGTCGTCGAGGCTGAGAAACTTTTCCGAGGTCGAAAACTCGAAGTCGACACCCGACTGTTGATTGATGGTTACCGGAACTTCCGTGTCTATCATCGCCTGCGGGGAGTATGCCTGCCCGTCGCGCGCGATCGCTCGTGGCGGCTTGCGGACAAAGATCGTATCTCCGATCTTGCCGCCCTTCTTGCCAAACTCCTGGTCTAGGTCGCGGTACATGTTCGGCACCACAACGCAATTGTTTTCCAGGACTTCCAGTTTGGCGTAGGTGATTTCCTGACGCGTCAAATACTGGTTTGCCAATGCTTTGCCCTCTCCGCTTCACAGCGGTGGTTATCCGTGGCGAATCTTTTTGAATTCTTCGAAATTGTCGGCTTCGGCAGTGCTCTTTTTGGGAGGCGGCTCGATACCGTTCAGTTGCCGGCCAGGGGGCGCGGCCTTCGACACGGGGGTCCGTAACTTTTCAGTAGGAGTGTCGGATCGGCCGGCGGCCGGAGTGCGCAGCGTGTACCCGATTATGGCCATTTGCATGAGCCGTGCATCGTCGCTGGCCAGCCCGCGAATCCTATCTGCCTCGGCGGGGTTTCCGGCCAGGTGATAGTAGACGTCGGCAGCGTTGTCGATCTCCAAGAGAGCCTTTCGTATATTCGGGAGGGATAGCCCGACAGCCAGATTTCCGGCCTTTTCATCGAAGTCCGCATATTTCGCGCGGGCTTCTACCATTCTCCGGGTGATGGTCTGTTTGGTGGTTTCCTGAGCCGCGCGCTGCTTTTCAACAGCGGACCTCTGCTCGATCTTCCACTGGGCTCGATCCACAAGGTAATCCTCGTACATCTTGCCCGGAGCCGATCCGTCGTAATCCTTGGATTTAGGTCCGTCATCCGTTGTCTGCGCGGTCGCTGGGGCGGCCTGAGTTGCTGGCGCGGCGGCTGCTGGCTCGGTTGCCGGTTTGCGAGTCCGGTATTCCTGCAATTCTTTTTCGAGCTTGTCGAAGCGTTCGTTGGACTGCTGCTCCCAGGTCTTANNGGCGGGATTCAAGGGTGCGCTCTCCCTTTGGCTTCTCTTCTTTTTCCTGAGTTTTGGGTTTCGCGGGTTCCGAATCCGCGACAGTTTCGGATGCCTTTGCGCTGGCGGGCGAGGGCGGCTCTTTGGGTTCGGCGGCCGATTCCGACGCTTTGCGATGCTGTTCCCGCAGAGCTTTGAACTCTTCGGGGCTGGACGCTTCGCTAAGCGGCTTCAGTTCTTCCATTTTCACTCCGCGCGTCTCACGACGCTCGACTCACCTTTTTAACGAGTTGGCGGTCTCAGTGGGAATAATAGCACAGTTTACGGAAGTGGCAAGGCACGGTCTGTCCTTGGGTCTTCTATGCGAAGCCTCTTCCCCTGTTCGGGGCATTCTCTACAGCCGCCGCATCGAATCTGATTCTGGTCTGCAACGTCCCAATTTATTGCAGCCCGCCGGTTCTTTGGCCTCAGTCTGCCTCTGAGGCGACCGCGCTCACCCTGTTGGGGGCTGGGTTCTCAGATCGACATCGGCGACAACTGACGCAGGGGTATCGCATGTAACGCTCGTAAGGAGCCCCTGCACGCGCCGCGAGACACCCGGCGCACTCCAGGGGCTCAAAACAAACTCTCCTGCGATTTTCCGCCAAACCAAGGAAACGGTGATTTCAAGTTCCCCTCCTCACAAGGGCTTGCGGGAGGGAGACGGTGAGGCGTCTCCCCTGGACCGCAAATCTGTTATCGCGGCAGCTNNATCTTACCACAAACGCAAAAAGGCCGGAAGCCCATTTATGGGAATCCGGCCTCTGTTCCTTCGTAAGAATGTGCGGCGCTTAACTCTTCGCGCTCGGCGTGGCCGCGGACGGCGTGACCGGCGCGGCCGGGGTATTTGCCGTCACAGCGGAGGCCAGGGCGGCATCATTCGCCTGCAGCGTTGCCACTGAGGAATCAATGGCGGTCTGCACGGCTGCCAGGGCTACCGGGTCGTTCGCAGCGATCGCAGCGGCAAGCTGCGAGGAAAGAGCGGCCTCGTTGGCCGCCATGTTCGATACGAGCGTCAAAACGGACTGCTCGACCGTGGTTTCATTGGCCAC
Source organism: Methylocapsa sp. (assembly GCA_003162995.1). Classification (GTDB taxonomy): domain Bacteria; phylum Pseudomonadota; class Alphaproteobacteria; order Rhizobiales; family Beijerinckiaceae; genus Methylocapsa. Next base: position 7,362 of record PLUZ01000383.1, read on the forward strand.
TTCGGCCACCAGTTTGGAAGTGTCGATCATTAGAGAATTCTCCTGTGCTATCAAAATCGAAAGCTTTCTTTGCAGATCCCTCAGCAGCGAATTGTTTTCCGAGACGACCTGAAATATTCGGCCGAACGACCAGGGGAGCATATGCAGTCCGATATTATCACCCTGTTGGCTACTGCGCCATATCGAGCCACAGGCCGCCAGACGCAAAGACGTAGCACAGGTTTACTATCGGCCAGATACTTCCGCTATTCGCGTAACCCGTGGCGATGTTATTGGCGGGATTAAGGTGGCTCTTGATTGCGACCGTTCCGAGAGCATTCAAGTTGAAGCTGTTTCCTCCAGCCTGAAGAGGACNNAATACTCACACAGGTGCCATTTACCAGCCCGAGAATCGAAGTCCCGGCGATTGCGTTATTGGCCCCGGTCTCAGTGGCTATGAAGTTCACCGGAGCCGTGTTGAATCCTAGATTGTTTTCCACCACGGCGTGAACCCCGACAGGGACCCCACCGATTCCGCCCGTGACGTTTCCGAGAACTGTCGCGCCGATGATTTCGTAATAGTCTGTGGTTCCACCGTTCAGGAAAATTCCGTACCCCTGTGTCGGTGTGGCTGTCAGATTCGCCGGGGTTTTAATCGCTCCGTAGACGCCTCCGATAACCTTCCACTTGGAAATATTCGATGCTACTGCCATGCCTTGGTAGGTGCCCGATGATCCCGTGCTATTGCCTGCCACTTGGAGNNCACGTTCGTTCCGCCGCCGTGGTAAATGCCCCACTGGACGCTCTGGATGACTTGGCAGTTAGTGAACATCAATCCATCGATACCACCCGTAGACGAGGTAACTATTCCGATCTGGTTACTTGAGAAATCGTCATTCACGGATTGAAAATTATAGGTGCTGCCGGTGCTATCTCCAGTAATTTCAAGCCCTGCCGTGGAACATGAGTCATACCAATTTTGGGTTGACTCTATATACTGCCCAAGCTGAGATCCTGCCGTATTGATATAAAGCCCAATGCCATCGGCGAAGAGGTCGTTATTAGTAATTTTGGTGCCTGAGCTGCCGGTGATATAAATCCCCGCCAATGCCTGACTTCCTGCGGAGTTTGATTGGATTAGATTGCGCTCGATGATAAGGTCTGAAGTGAGATATCCGCCCTGCAAGATTCCGATTCCGTTGGCTGGAATGCCGATTATCTGGTTATGAATGACATGGAGAATCTGGGTATTCGCGTCCATCCAGATTTCTTTTCCGCACCCAGAAATAACACTGTCCTGAATAAGCGTGTTCGATGAACTATGGACGTAAATGCAGGTGATACTCGCACCGCCGGCCCCTTGGATGTTGACATCGTGAATACTGTTATTCGCGCCTGCGCCAAAAACGCTTAGGATAGCGTTCGTGGTGATCGAGCTGGAAATGATTGACCCCGCTCCGGTGCCTGCGATATCCAGTCCTGTACAGGCATTCATCGCCAATGGCGCTGAGGTCTTAAATGTCCCACGGGGAATAAACACCCGCCCTCCAGCGGTACATACACTCAGGATCGCATTGTTGATTGCTGTGGTTGAGTCGGCCGCTCCGGTCGGATCAGCCCCAAAGGTGCGAATGTCTACGAAAGGAGGATTTCCGATGGTGATCCAGTTGGCGCTACTGCTGGATAATGTCTTTGTCGGCCCCGCAACGGAAAGGAAAACGTATACTACACCTGTCGCGCTGGGCACGGATTGACCGGAAATTAACAGGCTGAAGTTTCCTTGAATCGGTGGAGCTGCCCCAGTAGCCGCCCACGATTGAGATATCGCCGCACTCAAGGAAGAGGCAAGGCCANNTGGAAATGACACCGCCAGGGACAGTTTCAACCTGGGTGACGAAATACCCGTTGCAACAACCTTGAAGTTTGGCCGGAGTAACCGGCACAGCCCCATTGCTTCCGGCGGTCCAATTGAAGGCCAATACCCAATTGCCGGACGTCCCGAGTTGCGATATGGTCTGCTGCACGATCTGGGCGTGCGCCGAGGCCGCCAGGAATACCGCGAGTAGTGCTTTCTTCATTGAATGCCTCCCGGCGCCGGCTGAAGTGCTGCCTGTTGCGCCATTTGCTGCTGGTGCTGCATCCCTGTGACGTGCTCCACCGCGTCCGTGGCTTCCGCCAGGTGCGTGACCACCGCATCGTGACTGTGGTCCATTTGCTTCTCGATCATGGCCTTGATGAGCTTGATTTTTTCCACGTCCACCTTGCCTTGCGTCTCGATGCTCTTGGTCTGGAGCTTCAGCGCAACCTGCTGAAGAAGTTGCTTGGCTTGCTGGAGTTGCTGGGTGAGCGCCGCGTTTTGCTGCTGGAGCATCGCTGGGTTCAACCCGCCCCTCTTGGCTTGCAAAGCTTGCTGAATCTGCGGCGGCATGGCAAGCTCTGCGATCTCGGCCAGGTCTTCGTACCCACGGAGCCGGAATATCGTCGGCAGGTAGAGCACGGCAAGCTGGGGGTCGGACTGCACTAACGATGTGAGGAAGTCGTCTTCCTCGTCCACCTTGGACGCATAGGATTTCCNNTACACCGTAGTCTCCGTCGTCGATCTTGATATGCGGCTGGCCCTCGTATCCCGGAACCTCGGGATTCACGCCGGGCTCCATATCCATCGTGATTGGCACGGTCTGGGATTGCCGCTGGTCTTCCTTCATGACCTTCCAGAGCCGCGGCGTATCGGCCAGCGAAAGCATGAGGTCAATCCCCACGCGCCCGGTATGCCACATAGCCTGTAGTCCGTTATCCTCGTAGTGAAAATTGGCCAGGGAGGTCTGCTGCGATCGGCGCTCTACGGCGATCCCTGACAGGTCGGCTTGCGATGGCTTGGTTCCCGTGTCGACGTATCCGATAGCGCCCTTGAGCGCG
>PLUZ01000411.1 GCA_003162995.1 Methylocapsa sp.
ACCGCGCGCCGGCCGAGATCGCTGCGACCGAGAAAATGCTGGCACTCATCAAGGAAACCTACGAACTCTATGGTTTCGAGGCGGTCGAGACGCCGATGATTGAGTTCACCGAGGCGCTCGGAAAATTCCTGCCGGATCAGGACCGCCCGAATGAAGGGGTTTTTTCGTTCCGGGACACCGCTGGCGATCCATCGCAACAGCGAGATCGCAATGACGAAAGCTGGCTTTCGCTGCGCTACGATCTCACCGCGCCGCTCGCCCGCTATGTCGCGGAAAATTTCGACAAATTGCCGAAACCCTATCGCAGCTACAGGGCGGGCTACGTATTTCGCAACGAGAAGCCGGGGCCTGGGCGGTTCCGCCAATTCATGCAATTCGATGCCGATACGGTCGGCGCGGCAAGCGTCGCGGCGGACGCCGAAATGTGCATGATGGCGGCGGACACGCTGGAAAAACTCGGAATCAAGCGCGGCGATTACGTCATCAAGGTCAACAACCGGAAAGTTCTCGATGGCGTGATGGAGGCGATCGGTCTCGGCGGCGAGGAGAACGCGGGGCGCAGGCTGACGGTGCTGCGGGCGATAGATAAGTTGGACCGGTTGGGGCTGGAAGGCGTGCGGCTTTTGCTTGGTGCCGGGCGCAAGGACGAGAGCGGCGATTTTACGAAAGGTGCCGGTCTCGACGACGAACAAATCAACCGTGTCCACCACTATCTCACATTGAAGTTTCGTAGCGGAAGTATCGAACAGAGCCGACTTGCACTTGAACGAGGGGAACGTTCGCCAATTTTCAATTTTCCGGGCGAAGACACTTTTCCCGACGAAACTATGTCATTTGGCTATTGGCGAGACGCAGTAGGAAGTTCGGAGGTAGGTGCAAAAGGCGTTGATGAACTGGAAGAGATAGCTACGCTCTGCCGCGCCGCTAACTACGGCGGAGGTCGAATTATCTTCGATTCCTCCGTCGTGCGCGGCCTTGAGTATTACACCGGCCCTGTCTTCGAAGCCGAGCTCACCTTTGAAATCGACGGCGACGACGGAAAACCCGTCCGCTTCGGATCGATCGGCGGGGGAGGGCGCTACGACGGCCTCGTCGGCCGCTTTCGAGGCGAAAATGTCCCGGCGACCGGCTTTTCGATCGGCGTCTCCCGGCTCTATTCCGCGCTGAAAGCGGTTGGTTCGCCAATCGTCGCCACGCATATGCAGCGCGGCCCCGTCGTCGTCCTCGTCCTCGACAAGCCAGAGATCGCCCACTACCAAGAATTTGTCGCAAAACTTCGCGCAGAAAATATCAGCGCCGAACTCTACCTCGGACAAGCCGGGATGAACGCGCAGCTCAAATATGCCGACAAGCGCGGCTCCATCTGCGCCGTCATCCAGGGCTCGAACGAACGCAATCATCAAGAAGGCCCGCAGGTGACGATCCGCGATCTCGTGCTTGGCGCCGAACTCGCCCAATCCACCAAGGACCGTGCTGACTATCTCGAACTGCGCGCCAAAGCGCAGTTCAGCGTCCCGGAAGATCAGCTCGTTCACGCGGTGAGGCAAGTCCTGGCCCGCCACGCTTAGGGGGCTTTGCAGGGGTACCTTCTCCACTTTTGCAAAACATGTCGCGCCACATGCCTCACCTTGCTAAGAGAGGCGGACTTGACCGAGCTTTCCGGGGCAGACCTTTGTCTTTTACCGATCAGCGCGCCGAATGCATCATCGCCCACCTGACCGGGGCCGGATACGCGCGCATAGAGCCGCCTATCCTGCAGCCGGCCTCGATCTTCTTCGATTCCGGCGAGGATCTGCGCGCCCAGCTTTATCTCACCAGCGATCTCTCCGGCGCCGACTATTGCCTGCGGCCGGAATATACGATTCCGGTCTTGTCCGCTTATCTCGCCACTGCGTCCGCCGGAGCGCGCGCCGCCTTCTGCTATTGCGGGCCGGTTTTCCGCTTTCGTCCGGGACAAGACAGCGATTTCACGCAAGCGGGCATTGAGAATTTCGGCCGCCCGGACCTTGAGGCGGCGGATGCGGAAATCCTCGCCATCGCGCTCGATGCCGCCGCTGCCGTGGTGCGAAATTCCACTCCCGCTTCACGCCTTTCCGTGCGGATAGGAGATGCCGGGCTATTTTCCAGGCTTCTCGAAGCGCTGGAGCTCACGCCCCAATGGCGCCGCCGCATCGCGCGCGGCCACAGTCAAGGCAAATCCCTCGACGTGATTACGAGCTTAGGCTTGAATGGCACCGATCATTCCGGTGTTCTGGGCGTCCTCGAAGGCGCAGATAAGCAGGGCGCACGAGCCCTTGTCGAGGATCTTCTCTCGATCGCGGGCATAGCCCCGGCCGGCGGCCGCACCCCGGGAGAGATTGCCGATCGTTTCCTCGAACAAGCGGCGCTCAAGGCGGGCTCCGGATTGTCGCCCGAGAAGCGCGCCGTCATCGAACAGTTCTTGCGTGTCGAGGGCGATCCTTACCAGGCTTCCGCCCAATTGCGCGCGCTCGCCCGCGATGCGAAGCTCGATCTTGCTGCCATTCTCGACAGTTTCGACACAAGGCTCGGGCTGATCGCGGGGCAGGGGCTCGATGCCGCCAAACTCCGTTTCAGCGCCAGCTTTACCCGCAATCTCGATTATTACACGGGCTTTGTTTTCGAGGCCTATGAGCAAGGCCGCGGCGGGCAAGCCGCCGTTGGCGGCGGCCGCTACGATCAGCTTCCGCAGGCGCTCGGTGCAAAGACGCCCATTCCCGCCATTGGTGCTGCGATCTGGATCGACCGTTTGAGCCAGAACGGAGGCGAGCCATGAGCTTGCCCGGCCAAGCTGCCTCTCTCGTGCTCGCCATCCCCTCGAAAGGACGGCTGCAGGAAAACGCCGCAGCATTTTTTGCGCGCGCCGGGCTCGACATCGCGAAGGGCGGCGGCGCTCGCGATTATCGCGGAACTCTCGCCGGCATGGACACTGTCGAGATCGCCTTTCTCTCCGCCGCCGATATTGTCACGCAATTGGCGGCCGGTCATGTGCATCTCGGCGTCACCGGCGAGGATCTCATTCGCGAAACGATCGCCGACGCGGAAGCAAGGGTCGAACTCCTGGCGCCGCTCGGCTTCGGCCATGCGCATGTGGTGGTTGCCGTGCCCCGCGCCTGGATCGATGTGAAAACCATGGCGGATCTCGAGGATGTCGCGGCCGCCTTCCGGGCGCGTCGCGGCGAGCGGATGCGGGTCGCCACCAAATATGTGCATCTGACCCGGCGCTTTTTCGCCGAGCGGCATGTCAGTGATTACCGGATCGTGGAAAGTCTCGGCGCGACCGAAGGCGCCCCGGCGGCGGGCAAGGCCGAGCTCGTCGTGGACATTACGACGACGGGCGCAACACTTGCCGCCAATGCGCTGAAAATTCTCGACGACGGCTCGATCTTGCGCTCGCAAGCCAATCTCGTTGCCTCACTGCGGGCGGATTGGAGCCCTGGCCAACGCGAATTGGCCCGCATCATTCTTTCGCGCATTGCGGCGGAGGAGGAGGCGCGCACCACGCGCGAAGTCTCGGCCCTGCTTTCGCGTTTCGCGGACTCTTTGGCGGCGGAAGCGAAGGCGGCATTTTCCGCGCGGCTGCGGTTTCATTCCAGCGATGGGCGCCTGACCCTGAATTGCCCGAAGGAAAAAGCCGCGCCGCTGGCTGATTGGCTGATCGCGCAGGGGGCGGCCCATGTCTGCGTCGCGGCGCAGGACTATGTGTTTTCGGCTGCAAACCCGCTCTATGAAAGACTGATCGCACGGCTGCCCAAACTTTAAGATTCGCCTCGCGCTTGAACATTGGAGTAGGCGAAACTAAGTTGCGGAGGCTGCGCCGCATGGCGCATTTAAACCATAATCTTAAAAGCAAAATATTAGAATTAATACTTCAATTATATCAAATAAGCATATGAATTTATTTGATATTTTCCTACAAGCTAACCTTCAACCTGAAGTACGCCGGCGGCCCTGCGCCACCCGCCTGGATCGCTCAGGCGATGGAGGCGATGCGCCGCCGCATGCGCGAAGCGCATGAGCACGGCGCGGCGCGTGGCTGGGGCTATGCGATGCTTTGGCGCTTGCCGCAAAATATCGCCGCCATAGGCATCGGCCAAAATGAGCCCTGCGTCCTCGGGCATGATGTCGACGGGCACGCTCTCGGGAATGGCAAAATAGAACTTGTCGCAATGGGCGCGATACTCACGCCATTTTGCATCCGCCGCGCGAAAATCGGCGACTGAGGATTTGATCTCGACGATGATGATCGTCGCGTCCATAGCCAGCGCGATAATATCGGCGCGGCGTCCCGTGAGCAGGGGCAATTCGGTAAGGGTCGAATAATCCAGGCGCCGCAACAGCCGCCTGGTGCCACGCGCGACAGCAAGTGCCGTATCTGACTGGCGGCCGTCTCGCGGCGTGAGGGGTTTCAGCAAAGTCGGCATTTCAATTTGAACCATAAGCGAAAAACCGGGTATTTATTAAAGCGCCCTGTGGCTTGTGCCAGCCTGGCGTGCCGCCTTGATGAATTATGGCTTGCGTTTGCTCGAAGCACGAGGGTGCGGCGCATCCTTCGAGACGCGTCCCGGGGTTAAACCTGGGGATCGCCTGGTCCTCAAGATGAGGATGGGGGCTGATAAAAGTCCTAAAGCCGCGTCCAATCTTTAAGAACTGAAACAACCGCGCCGGTGAGGCGGTTCAGATCCTCCTCGCTTATCGTAAAGGCAGGGGTCAGATAGACGATATTGCGGAAGGGCCGCACGAAAACGCCCGCCTCGATAAACCGGTGTTTTAAAGCGCCGAGATCATCGATGCGATTGAGTTCGACGACGCCGATCGCGCCTTTCACCCGCACGTCGCGTACATGCGGCAAGTCGCGAGCCGGTTCGAGTCCATGCGCAAGCGCTGCTTCCATCGCCGCGACTTGGCGAAGGCGCGGCTCGCTTGCGAAAAGATCGAGGGACGCATTGGCGGCGGCACATGCGAGTGGATTGGCCATGAAAGTCGGGCCATGCATCAGCGCATGGTTTGGATCGTCTGAGAGAAAAGCCTCGAATACTGTGTTGGTGGCAATCGTCGCGCCAAGCCCCATCGTCCCGCCGGTCAACGCTTTTGAGAGGGTTATAATATCAGGGGTAACACCTGCCGGCTCGCAAGCGAACAGCGTTCCGGTGCGCGCAAAACCGGTAAAAATCTCATCGAAAATTAAGAGCAGGCCATGACGGTCGGCCGCCGCTCGCAAATGCCGCAGCACTTGCGCATCGTGAAACAGCATGCCGCCCGCGCCTTGCACCAAGGGCTCGACGATGATGCCAGCGAGGTCTTGAGCATAACGCTCAAGCAGCGCATCGAAAGCCTGCCCGGAAGAAGGATCGATGGGAAGCTCCGCGATAAGTTGCTTAGGCAAGACCTTGGCGAAGAGGCCGTGCATGCCTTCCTCGGGATCGCAGACCGACATGGCCGCGAACGTATCGCCATGATAGCCGCCCTTAAAGGCTACGAACCGGCTACGCGCTGTAATGCCTTTATTAAGCCAGAACTGCACCGCCATTTTCATCGCGACCTCGACCGCGACCGAGCCGCTGTCGCAGAAAAAAACATGGGTCAGTCCATCCGGGAGGAGGGCCACGAGCCGCCGCGCCAGATCGAGCGCCGGCTCATGAACCAGCCCGCCGAACATGACATGCGGCATTAGCGCGAGCTGATCTTGGATCGCCGCGCGAATATGGGGGTGATTATAGCCGTGACAGGCGGTCCACCAGCTCGCGATCCCATCGATGAGCTCGCGGCCATCGGCGAGGGTAATCCGGCTGCCTTGCGTGCGCGCCACGGGCAGCGGGTCCGCCGCCGTCTTCATCTGCGTGTAGGGAAGCCAGATATGCCCCATGCCGTGCGTAAACCACTCTGGTGGAGCGTTCTTCACCTCATTTGCCTCCGGCCGATCCTCGCGCGATGGCTCGCGCCGATGCTCCCGCCCGGTTCTTTCATCTTTCCTTGAATGAGAAAACCCAAAGGTTTCGCGGGCGCTCTATTGCACTGCGAAGACCTTTGCCAAAGAACTGTGGACGCCGTGGCGGGGGAGGGTGAGAGGAGGCCGGAGCGTGCGCCCGCGGGATATTCGTCTTCAGGGATGGCGTGGCACGCCAGCCGCGCCACGCCGGATCGATAGGATTGATTAGCCGAAGTGCAAGCCTCCCAGGGAATAGAGCCCGATCACAACGACGAAAAAACCAGCAATAACCGCGAGCATTCCGTTCCGTCCGTATAAGCGGCCGGTAAAAAATGCGGCCGCGCCAAAGATAATGATCATCGCGACCAGAATGACAATGCTCGGACCGCTGCCTTCAACGGTATCGATTGTGCCGCCGGCGGTTGGAAGTACTGTAGCCATCGTCCATCTCCCTTTGTTATTTATGTCTGCCCGGTAGGATCCGTCCGGCGGCGCCAAGAGTCCCTTCCCTACAAGGGGATGACGGCCTGCCACACGGCCTACCGAGCGGCTCGCATAATGTGCTGCTGATCTTGTGAGGATTTGATCTGGCTCAAATTGTCGAGGGGTGCGACACCGTGGCTCAATTTTGACGGCAAGTCGGAACGGCCATTGGACCTGATTCCTAAGGACTATCCAAGCCCTTGCCATTCGCTTATGTTGCCCGCGATTTCGTTGACATGGGGCAGGGTCATGGCCGCGCACAGCATTCCGCATTTTCACAACCAGCCGGGCGTTCCGCTCGTGCGGGTCGGCGCCAAGGAATTCATGTGCGTCGGCGCTTTGCCGCCTTTCGACCATCCGCATATTTTCATCGATATGGGCGCTGACAGTGACGCGATCTGCCCATATTGCTCGACCCATTATGTTTATGACGAGATATTGCACGGAGGCTGCGAACCAGCCGAATGTGTTTTCGAGCCAGGCGGCGATGCCGAATCTTTGGCGGAGCCTGAGGCTGCGCACGGATAGGCCGCCGCGATTGCTGCGATGAATCCGCCACATGCAGTGATCGCCGGTGCCGGGATCGGCGGATTGAGCACTGCACTCAGTCTCGCGCGCGTGGGCTGGCGGGTCAGCCTTTACGAAAAAGCGAAAGTCCTCGAAGAGAGTGGGGCAGGGCTCCAACTGTCGCCGAACGCCAGCGCCATTCTGCGAAACCTCGGCGTGCTAGAGCACCTGACGCCCTTCGCGCTCTGCCCGGAAGCGATCCGAATCCGCCGCGCACGGGATGGCGCGACCCTTGCGCTCATGCCTCTCGAAAGTGCGGAAAAGCGTTGGGGGGCGCCCTATCTTGTCGTTCATCGCGCCGATCTGCAGCGGGCGCTTTTGGAAACGGTCGCGCGCGAAGGCAGCATCACACTTCAGACCGGAGCCGCCGTCGCGGGCTTTGCCCCCAGCAGCGGTGGCGTCGCGGTGGCGATCGCGCAAGGCGCGGTCCGGCTAAAGGTGGCAGGCGATTGCCTTATCGGCGCCGACGGGCTGCGCTCCTATGTTCGGCAAAGGCTGCACGCCGATGCTTTGAGATTTTCGGGCCGCACCGCCTGGCGCGCGACGATCGAGGCCGCTCGCGTGCCCGTTGCCATGCGCCGAAAGGAAACCAACCTTTGGCTCGGGCGCAAGGCGCATCTTGTCCATTATCCCTTGCGCGGCGGCGCCATCGTCAATGTCGTCGCGATCGTGGACGAGGATTTCCACCCTGATGAAAAAGAATTTTGGTCGAGCCCCGGCGAGCCGGGATTTCTCGAAGCGCGTTTTGTGCGCTGGGACAAAACCGCGAGGGATTTGCTCCGCGCCGCTCTCGCGTGGCAGAAATGGCCGCTAGCGGATCGCAATCCAGCCGCAAGCTTTGTCGCGGGCCGCGTCGCGCTGATGGGCGATGCGGCGCATCCCATGCTGCCCTTCCTGGCCCAGGGCGCGGCCCAGGCGATAGAAGATGCGGGCGTTTTGGGGGAGGTTTTGGCACGCGGCCAAACGATCGAAGCTGGTCTTCTTGCGTATCAGGAGAAGCGGCTGCCACGGGCGGTTCGCGTTCAAAGAGAATCACGCCAGCAAGCTACGATCTATCATCTCGGCGGTCCGGCCGCTTTTCTGCGGGATGCCGCATTGCGCGCGCTAGGGCCTGAAAAAATGCTCGCCCGCTACGATTGGCTCTACGATGTGCACCATGCCAAAAGCCATCAGTTTTGACCGATTCAGGGCCTCAATCGGTCAAAACTGTTTCACGTGAAACATTTTTGTCCGATTGGAGGGCAAAACCTTACAAGGCCTCATACGTCGGGCGGCTCTAGCGGCGTAAGATAGCGAGGAAAATCCTCCATAGGTGATAAGCCTTCCTTTGAACGGGAGGCCCGGGCTACAGACCTGGGAGCATTCCGTTCTCGATAAGAGCTACCCAACCAGCACTGCTCAATGGGAAAAGCAATGCCCTGACGAGTGGTTGCTTCGATAGCGGGCCAAAGGCGCCGTCGTTGAGTTGATTGACGCGGCTCAATAGGGATTCGAGCTGCTCCGCGAAATAGGTGGTTCCCGCCGAGTTCTTCGCGCGAATTATCCCGTCAGTGAGATTTTCCTTGGCGGTGTCTCGCGCGGACTTCGCTGCTAGCCACAACATAAAGGCGCAGGCGAAAACAACAAACAGACTTATTCCTAGCGAAACGAGTATGGCGACACTCGGCGCATAATTGGCGAACACAGTGCTGCGCGATAAAATCAGTAAGGCTATCAGCACAAAGGGAAGATAGATCAGCGAGCCAATGCAACGTGTCCGCTTCGCCACAAAGTCAAGGTCGATCCAATCATGGATGAGTTTTGCTTGTGGCAGCCATAACCTTCCATCATACACCCCCAAGGTTTCGGGTGGCCAATTCGTCTTATCGCGGCTCAGTTTTTTGACGAAGAAGAGGCACAAGCAAGTCGCGTCGAAGACGACGAAGGTTAGAAACTGCATGAGTATCCAATCAAATGTTACCGTATAAAAATAGAATTTAGCAGCAAGGGGACTTCGATGGGGATAAACCGGCATCCCAACGACCGGTACCAACACAAACGTTAAGATCACATACATGGCGCCGGTGTAAATAGCAGACCGACAAATCCGCGGCCAGAAACTGTCTTGACGAATGTACGCGTTCCATGCGGCCTTAACTTGAAGTGGAAAGGATTTGGTAGGCGAGTCGTTCTCTTGATTACCCGTCAGTGAAAAATCAAAAAGGCTCGTTAGCTTAAAGCCACTTGTGAACTGCTTCCTTAAAGGTACCGGATGTGGAACCAGTTCCATGTCCCTAGCGATCTCCACAAGGTTGCCATTGAGATCGCGTAGTGCTCGCACGATGAAGTAGACAGCTAGGATGATGCCAAGAACGCGCAGCAGTACTGTCGGCCAAATACTGATACCGTCTAGCAAGGCAATCGGCTCGCCGTTGCCATCGTCTGTTAGATATCGAACGACCGGCTCCCAAAAGAAGCAAATCAAAGCGGCCACGATGAAGCAGAAGGCGATAAACCCAAGTTCGAGTCGCCAGTTCGGAACCCAACGTCGCCAAAACGCCAGCAGGGTGAAAATGGCTCCCAGGGCGAAAAATGCAGCAAAATTTCTTCCACCATTCGCCGTGAACGTTGGGAACGGCTTTTCGATAGGTTTCGAATCGCTTGAATTTGGGTGTTGTTCCAATTCGTCTTGATCCACCGGCTGGATGTTGCCGCACCGGGTCACACCTTGAATCTTCCCGCATGGCCAATCGAACGAGCTTATGGAACGCCCCTCTTCGGTCGAATTTTGCTCGGCGACAGTTTGATTGCCGTTAGTATTATTGTCGTTAGGGTCCCGGTCAGGAGTTTGCGGAGTAGGGGGCGGCGGCACCCAGGCAAATGGTAAAATCTCGCCGTTTCGTTTGACTTCGAATATGCGCGGCGCGCGGAGCTGATCAGGAATGTCGCTCGAAGCATAGTTTGGTCTCTGCGATTTTTTGTGCAAATCTCCCAGTGCCAACTGTGTGGCAAGAAAGGCCGAAGTCTCGTAGGTGTCGCGAAAATAGGGGATCTCGCCTTGCAACCAGTCACTTAGGTTTGGGCCGAAGCTTGATGAAATGATCAGATTGCGCGTAAAGGGGAGTTCGCTCTTGATCGTGAAAGCTTCGTCAAAATCGGTGGTGAAAAACAGTGCCTCAGGAAATTCAATCCGCAGCGCTCGCAGGATCAGCAATTTGTCGAACACATCGCCGCCGAGGATGCCGATCGCCTTTATTCTTTTGTCAGCCCCTTGCTTCCTAAGATCATCGTCGATTTTATGAAGATGCTCACTGATCCGCCGGAGATAATCATATTGGCTCTGTCCTATGGGACGCTCAAGCGTATGGGTATCTGTCTCAATCTTGAAAAAATCTGATGCGCCTGCCTGTTTTTCTCCTGAAGTGGTTTGCTTGTCTTGCTTCGTGTCATCTTTACTCACTGCCGATGGTAGTAGGCCGTCGAGCCCCATCAGATACGTAAATTTGTGTATCCAAGGATGTTCGCCACCTTCGCGGCAATCAGGCCTTGGGACCGGACAAGCGAATTTGGCCTCAACGGCTTTAGGAAGGGTCTGGCCATAATACGTGTCCCATTCGGAGATCAGTGCGACATCATCCTTGTCGGGGTAAACCCCCCGGAGTTTCAGTTCACTGACAATGCCAGCGGCGAGCGTGTCGTCGGTTGCAATCGTTCTATGTAGGTGGATGCCACGTCCATTTAAAAATTGCTGGATGGTTGGGTAGGTCCTGGTAAAGATCCCCTGAATCAAGCCATCAGGCGCACTTGCGCCATATGCGTAAAACTGGGCGTACTTGAGTTGTGGCCACTTGTTCTGCTCATCGTGACAAGAGCTATCAACATAGTCGCGCGCTTCTTTTATTATATCATGGAGCATATCTGACGAATATGGTCCTATAATTTTTATATATTTTCTATCTTCTATCCCGCAATTGTGACCATTTATAAATTGTATTAGCCACGATAGGTTTATGAGTGGGTGGTCCTTGAGAGCTTCTTCTTCTAGCCACAGCACGAGGACCTTTTGCCGAACGCTTTGATTGTTATATTCATCGGTTAAGCTACGCGGTTGAAACCACTCATATGGAATGTAGGCCCATTGCTTCCAGGTGGTCGTAGGTCTTTCGTGTGGCGGTACCTGGCCATAGTCGAATAGGGACGGCGGCTTTCCTGACAGTTTCAAGGCAGTATATGGCCGGGCGGGTTCGCCAGCTTGCTGCCAAAGGAAATAATCGATGTGGCGCGCGTCCTTCGGTACGAACCCAGCCCGTTCAAGGCCGGCCAACACTGCGTAGCGTGTGCGCCGTCGCCGCTCGGCGTCTTCCTGATAGGGAGCCCCGGGCACGGTGACGGCGAGCACAAGCGTTTCTTTGTCTTCCGCATCCAATGGTGACTTGCAACGTCTGTCGTCGCTGAGGGCTCCCTGGCATTTTTGCACAGGATCTTGATTGCCTGATTTTTCGAGAGATTTCTGAATCGCGGCGAAAGGATCTTGCCATAAGCGTGCATCGACAGTTTGTGGTGCGGTACGCTCCTCGATCGGTGCATCCGCCGCAGGCCGCAAGTCCACAAGGGGCGCTTCATGATGGAAATAGTAGACGCCCATCGCGGCCAGGGCAGCGACGATGACGCCGCTGTTCGCCAAATTTGATCCGGGTTTGTTATCGTCGGCCATGAGCGTAACCCCCAACGCTCTCTAGCTGGACTGCGGGTACGTTCTGCGATGGTCGCGCTGGGATCGATCCCGGCCGGCTATCGCCGGATGCGGAGTTGCTTATGTTTTCGTCAATCCAGGTTGAGAAACAAATTCTTTAGAAAGTTACAAAACGTTTATCGAAAAAGCTTCGTTCCCGGTATCAGTCGAATTTTTAATCTTCAGTCATCCAAAATTGCAAATATTGCCCGTCCGAGCGAAGCGAAGAGGGGGCCTTCCCATCGAGAGCATTCCGTTCGGCCTTCACCTTCCAACAGTCCTTGCCGAAGGTTCAAAACCTGATGGAGACTGTCTTGCCCCTTCCCTCGCGGTGGATTTGGTGTATAAAGCGCCCCTTCGACGCATCCGCATGAACCCCGCTGGACGACATCCCGGCCGGGCCGCGCGGACGGCACTTTGACTTGTCCCACTTTTTTAAAGGGGTTATCCGATGTCGATTACCGCCGAGCGCAAACAGGCGCTTGTGAAAGACTATGCCTTGAAGCAGGGCGATACCGGCTCCCCCGAGGTCCAGGTTGCGATCTTGACGGAGCGGATCGCCAATCTGACAGAGCATTTCAAGACGCATGTGAAAGACAATCACTCGCGCCGGGGACTGCTCAAGCTCGTGTCGCAGCGCCGCCAGCTCCTCGATTATGTGAAGACGCGGGACGAGCCGCGCTACAAATCGCTGATCGAACGCCTTGGCATCCGGCGCTAAAATTAGTTGTGCGCAGTTTCCATGGGCCTGTTCGGCTTGCAGAACTGCCGTCCGCAAGGATTTTATGGCAGGGTGCTGTCCTTCACAGGGATTTCTGTGAGCGGCGAAGACTCACAAAAAATCAATGTGATAGCGTATATTCTTCATGCAAGAAGTTAATTAGCTTTTGCACGATATGCGCTCAAGATAGCCTTTCAGAGCGATATAATATGAGACAAAGCCCGTAACGGCTTGTATTTTCCGGAAAGCGGCGGCATTGGGCCGC
>PLUZ01000172.1 GCA_003162995.1 Methylocapsa sp.
CGGCGCGTTCGCCGGCGTGACCCTCGTCGCCGGCTCATACACGAAAGCGCGTGGCAGGACGGATAGAGAGCAATGGGTCATCTGGAACGGCTCCTTGGGATGTGAATCGGCGTCAAGGACTGCCCCCCATCGGCGAAGGGTCAAAGGATCAAGTGCTCGATCTATTGCGCAAATTGTTGTGCCCCCCACGCCGATGAGGGGTCAACGCGTCGCGCCGAATAACACTGAGGGCGAATTTAACGAGGTAATGACGCGCCTGTTGGAAGCTCTCAAGACGGCTCTGGCACGACGTGATTTTCGGCCTCAGCAACAATGCGTTCCAAGTAATTTGCCACGATGCGCCCAATATCGATTGGGTCAGCCTGAGAGAGTTCCTGGTCTAAGTATGTTCCTGGCGCTGGTGGATCATACTTCATTCCGCCGTCAGTCACGGGTACGAGGCGAAGAACCGGATTTGTCTGCTGCACCGCATGTTGTATAAATTCGTAATGACTCCCCGGACCGACGATCGCGTTATCGACGATTTTGCCTTTGATGGGCTCATCGTCTTTGTAGGACGACAGCGGACGAATCTTGACGGACACAAGGTTGCTATCCTGCGCAATCCTCTCTACTCCGTGAGTGTCCGCATTCCGAGCATGAAGGATGTAACTGAGGATCTTGTCCGTCTTGCGGACGTGCTTCACGCGATCAAACCATCCTTTACTAGGTCCGTGTTTCGGCCCATGGGATAACTTGTTGAATACGCGGTTTGCGTAGGTGAGAAACTCGGCCCAGAGGTCAGCCAAATGGTCGGCGTCATTTTCAGTACGCTCCATCTGGGGTGAAGACACGAAAGTGCATGAATTGTCCGGCTCGCGTGAACGAATTGGCAACTCAGGCCGCGAGCATTGAGTCCCGGCGTCGCAGCTGCCGGAATGAGCCGCCTGTCGGCTGATCGACGCTGCTCCAGNNGGCGAAAGCGCGTTCGAGATAAACCGTGTTCCACAGGATGATCGCTGCTACCAGAAGGTTGAGCCCGGAGGCCCGATAGGCTTGGCTCTCGAAGCTCCTGTCGCGCATTTCGCCCAATTGATAGAAAAAGACCGCTCGGGCGAGAGCGTTGCGGGCCTCGCCTTTGTTGAGGCCGGCATTGGTGCGACGCCGGAGATCGATGCTCTTCAGCCATTCGAGGGTGAAGAGGGTCCGCTCGATCCGACCGATCTCGCGCAGCGCCACGGCTAGTCCGTTTTGACGTGGATAAGCCGACAGTTTCTTGAGCATCGCAGACGCTGTGACTGTGCTGGCGCGGATCGACGCACCGAGCCGAAGCACGTCATCCCAATGCGCCGCAATATGGTCGTGATTAATATTGCCGCCGACAAGCGGGGCGAGGATCGGCGGGGCGTACTGGCCCGGGAATAGATAGAGCCGTCGGTCCTTCAAGTCGCGGATACGGGGAGCAAAGCGAAACCCANNCGCCGCCGGTATCGGTGTAATGCTCCTCTATCCGCAATCCCGTCTGGTGATAAAGTAGACCATCGAGCACGTGCGGGGCCTCGTTCGCGGTCGCGGCGATGACCTTCGTATAGAAAGGGCCGTACTGGTCGGAGATGTGGGTATAGAAGGCGACGCCGGGCTCATTGCCGTGGCGGGCGTTGATGTCGCCGAGCGACTCNNGGTGAAAGTCGATCAGCCGGGCGAGCGCGGCGGCATAGGTCTCCTCGCGGATATGCCAATCCTGCACCCAGGCCAGTTGCCGAATCGTGGCACCTCGGCAGGCGTCCGCCATTGAGGTCAGGCCGAGATTGATCCCGTCTGCGAGAATCGCGGTCAACAGCCCTTCCTTGTTTTCGGGTGGTCGGCCACTCCGCTGATGGGTGAAGCAGTCGGCGAGGCCGGTCCAGCGATCAACGTCGAGCAATACGTCGGTGATCTTGGTGCGTGGGATGAGATCATAGGCGGCGTCGCGCAAACTTTCGGCGTCCGCCGGCACTGCGTTCCGCAGCGGCGTGATCTTCAGCTCGCCACCGGAGAGATCGACATCCTCGAGTTTTCCCGCCACGGCGAGCGCCGCTACTTCAGCCAGCTCCTTGCTCAAGATTGTCCGTCGATTGTCGAGATAACGCTCGACGTTCGTTTCGATTTCGAGGGGGAGCGGGCCTTCGCCCTTCAATATCTCGAAGGTCGGTTTCGGAATGAGGTAGTTCTCGAAGTCTTGATACTGCCGGCTTCCCTCAACCCACACGTCGCCGGCCCGCAGCCGATCCCGAAGCTCTGACAAGACGCACAGTTCATAGGCCTTGCGATTTATCTCGCCGTCCTTGAACACGAAAGGACGCCACGCCCGACGAACAAATCCAGTCGGCGGTCTATCTGGCAACATGCGCTTGCCCGCACGATACGTGTNNCCAACTTTGAGACGGTCTCATGCGTACCGCGTGAGCGTTTCATTAGTTGAGGCCCGCTTGCCCGCACGATACGTGTTGCGAATGAGCGTGACCGCGCGGAGAAGGCCATTCATCGCACCGCCTCCTCGGAACTCGAAGGTTTCCAGCAGCGCCGGAGCGAACCTCCGGACGGCGCCATATTTTTCGATCAGCTTGGCTCGATTGTCCGTGGTCTCCGGCTGCGCCAGACTTTCTGCCTCAGCTACGCTGCGGACGAACTTGTCCCATCCGACTCGGTTATCCACAGCCGAAAAGGGATCGGCCTTATCGTTTCGCGCGTCGATCACGGCGCGGCATGCTGTGGCGAGCGTCCTGAGATTCCCCTGGGCTTGGCGTAAAGCTTTCAAACTGTCGTCGGCCGTACGCCGCTCCGCCTTCCGGATCAAGCTGCCCATCAGTTTATCAAACATGAAAAGGGTCGCGTCGGTGAGATTGGTCTCGAATGAAATCGCAGCCGCCACGAGCGTCGCGTGACGGCGGGGAACCGCGAGATCGCGCACATGTTGGGACGTCAGCCGCAGACATTCGGCTGCGATTCTGTCGAACGCGATGCTCGGGACGTTTCGTTGCCGGTCCCGCTCGATACCGAGATTGCGCACGAATTTGATCCGCGCGATCAAAGCCAGGATATTCCGGGAGGCCGGCGATTGCGGCGCCTGCAGCAACCACGCCATCGAACTCACGGCGGCATTGGGCTTCTGTTCGAGCAGCGTGCCGAGCGCCGCGAGCTGCGGCTTGGTCAATCCATTCGTAAGCGCCCTATAAGAGACCAACTCCGCTCGCGCCCGTGCCTGGCGCACCAGCATTTCGAGCACGCGTGGGATCGGCAAGAGGACACGTTGCCGGCGCATCTCTTCTAAAAGCATCTCGACCAGCCTATCGGGCTTCTGGATGGTCTGGGCGATCGGGATCAGCCAAGCGACGTAAAGCCGCGACGCGGCCCGATCGAACGTCTGATAGCCAAACCGCGCCATCAGGTCGGCGAGCTGCTCGCGGCGCGTCTGATCCCGTCCTCGGTACTTTTCGAATGCGGCGACATCGACTTCCAGCTGGTCTGCTACGAAGGCCAGAAGTTCAGCCGGCGGCTCTTCGGCAGCTTCCAATGCCCGGCCGGGATGCCGAAGGTAGCAGAGCAGCACTGCGAACCCGAGGCGGCTGTGATCGCTGCGCTTGACGGCGATCAGATCGAGGTCATGGCGGCTTAGCGTGCAGTGCCGAACGATCTCGCGTTCTTCGGTTGGCGGAGCCAGCAGGCTCGCCCAGTGCTCATCTGTAAACAGTCGCCGCCGCGCCATGGGAATTTCTCCACCGACCCTGAAAGGCACGGCCATAGCGATTGAAACTCTGTCCGCCAAACGACCCTTTACCGGCCGATCGCCCTTCGGTCCGGAAACCACGCTTGACAGCGGCGAGCCGGACAGAATGATTGTCGGACGGCAAAACGGACGAGTCCGGGAAAATTGCGATGGTCCGGATCGGTTATGCGCGGGTTTCGACGCTGGAGCAGGACGTGGCTCTCCAGCTCGATGCGCTTCACGCCGCCGGCTGCGACCGGATTTTCGAGGATCGCGCGTCGGGAGCAAAGACAGATCGCCCCGGCTTGGCGCAAGCCCTCGCCTTCGTGCGAGAAGGCGATGTTCTCGTCACCTGGAACTTGATCGCCTCGCGCGTTCGCTCCCACATCTGATCGAGACCGTAAACCAGTTGGAAAAGAACGGCGCCGGCCTGCGATCCTTGACCGAGGCGATCGACACCACGACGCCCGGCGGCCTTCTCATCTTCCACGTGTTTGGCGCGCTTGCCCAGTTCGAACGGGATTTGATCCGCGAGCGAACTCGCGCCGGATTGGTCGCGCTGTCTCTCGAGACTGACGAGGCGGACGCAAGCCAGTCATCACCGACGAAAAACTTCATCGCGCTCGCGCGTTGATCACCGGTGGGCTCACTGTCCGAGAGGCCGCAGCGCGGGTCAGGGTCGGCAAGACCGCCCTCTACGCGGCGCTAAAGACCGAAGCAAAGGGCACCGCAGCTGCTTCAGCATAAGCTGTTCGCGTATCGTTCACGCGAGCCGGACAATTTGTGCACTTTCGTGTCTTCACCCCAACTACGTCGCTTAGGCGCTGATCAATTCCTCCCGAAACCGGTCGTAGCCGGGGCGAAACACCCGGCGGCAGAGCGCCCAACTCGGTCATTG
>PLUZ01000354.1 GCA_003162995.1 Methylocapsa sp.
TCAGCGCCGACCTCGAAGAGAATCAAGAGCCCCGTGTGGCGACATTAGCCGTAGGACTCAGGAACGTTGAAGGATGACACGATGTAACCTGGAGGCTTGACATGGGCCGCGATTGAGAAGCGGTCGTTCACGACGTTGGGGCGCCGACCTGCGGATCGCCGTTGGCCGGGGTCGCGCGGCGTCTTCAAACCGGACATCCATCAAGAGATCCACGGCCACAACGGGCGGAAATTGCACATTCTGCTGCGAGGCGGCCTAGCCGGGGATGAGCATCCGCACGGCTGCTGCGCCCATAACCGCCGTCGCGATCCAGCCGAGAATGACAAGCGACCGGCTCGCGGTGAAGGCGCCCATCACGGACTTCTTCGACACCAGCAGGATGATCACAGCCATCAGAGGCACGGCGACGACACCATTGATGACCGCGCTCCAGAACAGGGCCTTCATCGGACTGATCGGTGAATATTGGATGCCGAGCCCGAGCAGCACGCTGACCGCTCTGACCCCGTAGAACCCGCGCGCCTCGGTCACCTTCCGTTCAAGGCCCTCCTTCCAACCCATCGCCTCGGAGAGGGCATAGGCTGCCGAGCCTGCGAGTACCGGCACGCCAATGAAGTCGACGCCGAGAATGCCGAGAGCGAAGAGAATGTATGCGAAGTCGCCTGCGAGCGGCCGCAGCGCGCTCGCTGCCTCCGCCGCCGTATTGATGTCGGTAATTCCCGCCACGTGGAGCGTGACGGCGGTCGCCAGGATGATGAAATAGGCCGTGATGTCGGAGTAGAACATGCCGCTCCATGTATCCCACTTAATGCGGCGGAGTTCCGCGCCCGCCGCAGACGGATCGCGAACGAGCGCGGCGCCTTGTCTTGCCTGCATGTCCTCGACCTCTTCCGAGGCCTGCCAGAAGAAGAGATAGGGACTGATGGTGGTGCCGAAGACGCCGACGATCACAGCGGCCGCTTCGGAATTCGGCGTGAATTTGGGCCAGACCGTGCGCAACGCCACCTGACCCCACGGGACATGAACCGTGAACAGGACCGCGGCGTAGGCCAAAAGAGAGAGCGTCAGCCACTTCAGGAAGAAGACATAGCGATGAACGGGAGGAATATCTGCAGAAACAGTGTTCCGAATACGAACAGCGCCGTCATGAGATGGCGATCGAAGCCNNTTGGCGACCAGCAGCAGCAGCACAACGCCCTGAAGCACAACCGGCGGGAACGTCGACTTGATGTTGGCGGCGAGTCCTTTCCCGGTGATCCGGCCGATGCGCGCGCACATGGATTGAATCGCGGACATCAAAGGATAGGCCAGCGGCATCGTCCAAAGCATGTTGAGGCCGAATTGCGCGCCCGCCTGAGAGTAGGTGGCTATGCCGCTCGGGTCGTCGTCCGCCACGCCAGTGATAAGACCCGGCCCGACCCGCGCCAGCGGGTGCTCCTTCAAGCGGCCCCAAAGGAACCGGAAGGCGTTCACGCGCGGCGCTCCAGTGACGTGATCCTCCGAGGTCTGCATGTACTTCACCTTCGGCTAATGGGAAACAAGCACCGGTATTTTCGACGACAAGAGAATGGACTGAGTGGCTCCGCCGAAGATGAATTCCAGCCACATGGGGTGCGAGTAACCCCCCATCACCAATAGATCATAATGTCCTTGCTCGATCTGCTTTCGGAGCGAGGCATGTTCGTCGTCGGCCCTGATTTGGAGCGTATCCATTCCAATCTCGATCCTGTGTTTGGCCAAGTGCGCCAACAGGCTTGCCGCATCGGCCTCGCTGTCCTCCGCAGACGGGGGAATAATCGTCACGACTTGAACAGACCGCGCCAGGCGCAATAGCGGCAAGGCGTCGTGGACTGACCTGACGGCTTCACGGCTACCATCCCAAGCGATCGCAATTCTCGCGAGCGCGCTCCGCTGCGGTGCCGCGGGCACGATCAGGACTGGGCGACCGCACCGGATGACGACCGAGTGGGCGATCGGCAATGGATGGGTTTCGGGCGAGCCTTGCCATTCGTACTGTCCAAGGATGACAAGGTCTGCGTAGCGGGCTCTCTGGGTGATGCCCTCGGTGACGTTACCTTCCGACTCGAACCAGCAAGCGTCAGCCAGACGCCCCTTGGTTTCTTCGCTGAACACCGCCGCCGCAGCTTGGGCGTCCAAGGCCAGCCTCAAGGAGAGGTTAGCGGCCACCTCATCGACGCGGCTTGGCTTGTATCGTGGCGGCACCTCCGCCGGAGGGGTCACGTGTATCCCGTCGAGGCGCGCGCCCGCGCGTACCGCCAGGTCGGCAGCGAATTGCACCCTTCGGCGCCCTGCTTCGCTTCCGTCCACGTGCACCAGCAAGTCACGAAACATGTCCAGTCTCCTAACCGTTTCCCCCTCTGATCTGGGACGGACCGTCCGCCGGGTCGGCCGCGGACGGCATCCTTGTAGGGGGCTAGTGATCGGGTGCTTTGCTCTAAATCAAACTAACCCGGCCGTCGACAACGAGGATGGGATCGGTTTTTCGGACGACACGCGTGACAGCCGGGACGGCCGCGAAGGGTCGACTACGGCCAATGGGTAGCGATCCGGTGGAGGACGGCTTTTGTGAAGGTTTTCGGATGCCGGCCCTTTGCAGAGGCTTGCCGTCGGGCCGAGACGGGGCCGGCGTTCGAAAACCTTCAAGGAAGGAAACCGCGAGTCGGAAGGGCGCCTATCCGCCGCACGCGCTATGGGGATTTGAGAGTCGCCAGCGTCTGTTGGCGAGTGGTCGCAACGACCATCAAAGACGATTTCGAAGGATAGAGCGTAGCGATGGGGTGTTCTTTGCCGGTCATGGGATGATATTGTTCTCGGCGGCCGTGCTTGGGAGAGTCGGCCGGAGCATCTTTGGGCGAGCGGGAGCGGCGCGGTCGAACGACC
>PLUZ01000410.1 GCA_003162995.1 Methylocapsa sp.
GCGGCACCGGCTGAAGAAGCGCCCCCGCCGGTCGCGGCACCTGCGGCACCCGTCGTTGCACCGGCCCCCGCCAATCCCCTGAAGAAGGCTCCGGCGTCCAACAAGCCAGTGGCACCGGCGGTGGCGGCGGCGCCCAGCACCGCCGTATTTCCTTCCGCGATTTCGCCGGCCTATGCAGGCGAAAAGCCAGGCAGAGCGCGCTTAAGGACCTGCCTTGACCAATATAATGCCAATAAGGCAACCAATGCCAATGGCGGTCTGAAATGGATCCAGAAGGGCGGCGGCTANNAATCCTTTGCAGGGTCCCGCGCGGTCCGCACCGGAAGAATGTCCCGCGATTTAATGGACAGAGGAAGGCCGGAAATCTATAAGCGGGGCCTGCGGCGGGCACGAACGTTCGAGGTCTTGCCGGACGTATAAAGGACTTGCCGGATAAAGGACTTGGCGAGAAATCATGCAGGACACCAGCCTCGAAGACGCCGCCATCGCGGAGCGTTTGGCGCAATCGGCGCGCCATCGCCGTACCATGGTCGATTGCCAGATCCGGACTTTCGATGTGACGGATCAGCCCCTTCTGGCCCGGATGCTGGAGGTTCCACGCGAAGATTTCCTTCCCCCAGAACTGGCGCCGCTCGCTTATTCCGATACCGGGTTGCAGGTGAAGTCTGGCGGTGAGCGGCGGACGCTCTTGCCGCCGCTTGTTCTCGCGCGTCTCATTCAAGGGGCCGGCGTGGGTTCGGCCGACAAGGTGCTTGATGTCGGGGCGGCAACTGGCTATTCGTCCGCCCTCCTCGCGGGACTTGCGGGCCGTGTTGTCGCGCTCGAATCGGATCCCTCTTTATATAAAGAGTTGCGGTCCAATCTTGATGCCTTCGGATTGGCGAAGGTTGAGACCGTTCTTGCCCCGCTTTCGGAAGGGGCCCCCAAGGAAGCGCCTTTCGATGTGATTTTCATCAATGGTGCTGTCGAGGCCAATCTCGATGCGCTCTTTGCGCAACTGAAGGACGGCGGCCGTCTGGTTGCCCTAAAACCCCTTTCCGGTGATCTGACAGGGCGCGCGAGCAAAGCCGTGCGCTACGAGAAGATTGACGGCGGGATCGGGTATCGGGTCTTGTTTGACGCATCAGCCCCGATTCTTGATGCTTTCCGGCGGGACGAGCAATTCACGTTTTTATGAGATGGCCAATGCCACGGGAAAGGGTGAGCTCTCCCGAGGGACACATTTTTGCGACAGTCACCGTATTTCTACGGCAAGGGACAGAGATGCAAGTCCCGGACTGTTTTAAGTGCTTATGCTGCCGCCAGCAGATCGATCAAATAGCTCCGGCCAGAGGGTCCGCGAGGGGGACCATGGGGCGATTGCGCACAGCCCGCGCGGCAAGTCTGGAAGTCAGGAATGAGTGTCCGTTGATGCGCTGTGCCGCTTTAGCTTATTCCCATGCCCCAGAGTGGCCGATTCGGGCAGTTATCGCTGGCCTCATGATCGCTATGTCGTTGCAGCTCTATGTTTCGACTGGCCATGCGGAAACAATGTCGAGCGCCTTGGCGCGGGCCTATGCGGGCAACCCGGACTTGAACCAGCAGCGTGCCGGAGTTCGCGCCACCGATGAAAATCTTCCCCGTGCGAGCGCAGCCTGGCGGCCCACAGCGAACGCGACTGGGCAATTCGGCTACAATTATCTTGATTTTGCTTCGAGCGGTAGCGCCACGTCGAGCGCGTCAACCTCACTTTTTCCTACGTCCTCGCCCCGCTTGCGCGCAGGTATCGACACGGGTCAGCTCGGGCTGAACATCACCCAAAATCTTTTCAATGGCAATCGCACGGTCAACGGCGTGCGGCAGGCGGAATCGAATATTTTCGGGGCGCGGGAATCATTGCGCGATACCGAGCAGAATGTGCTCTTGAACGGCGCGACCGCCTATATGAACGTGCTGCGCGATACCGCGATCCTCGATTTGCGCAAGAATAACATTATTGTTCTCGAAGAGCAGCTGCGTCAGACCCGCGACCGTTTCATCGTCGGCGAGGTGACCCGTACCGACGTCGCCCAGGCCGAGTCAAGTCTTGCGACGGCGCGCTCCGATTACTTTACCGCGCAAGCCAATTTGCAAACCAGTATCGCTACCTATCGCCAGGTGATCGGTGTCCAACCGACGCGGCTCGAGCCCGCGCGGACGATTGAGAGTCTTCTTCCGCACGCGCTTGGCAGCGCGATCGACCTTGCGCTTGCCGAACATCCCGAAATTCAAGCGGCAATGCATGCCGTGGACGCGGCGGCCCTGCAGGTCAAGCTCGTCGAGGGGGAACTTGCTCCGACCGTCAATCTCGTCGGGAACGTTCAGCAAAATTATAACTACACGGGATTTCCTGGGATACGGATCTTCAATGGGTCGATCGCCGCTCAGGTCACGGTGCCGATTTATCAAGGGGGCGAGGTTTATGCGCGCGTACGCCAAGCCAAGGAAACGCTCGGGCAGACCAGGCTCCAGGCTGATCTCCAGCGCGATTTAATCCGCGCGTCAGTGGTTTCGTCCTGGGGCCAGCTCGAGAGTGCGCGCGCTGTCATCCAATCTTCGAAAGCAGCCGTCAAATCGGCCGAGATCGCTCTCGACGGTATCCGGCAAGAGGCGGAAGTCGGTCAGCGCACCACGTTCGATATTTTGTTTCAGCAGCAGGTTTTGCTGAACGCCAGGGTTAGTCTTGTTATTGCGCAGCGCGATCGGGTTGTTGCTTCCTATGCGGTCATGGCCGCCATTGGCCGTCTTGCCGCCGCAAACCTAAACCTGAGCATTGCGGAATATGATCCGACCATCCATTTCGATCAGGTCAAGGACAAATGGATCGGCCTCCGCACCCCGGACGGGCGGTAATCAACGGCTCGGCGGCGCCAGCTTGACTCAAGGAAACGGCGCCAAACTGTGCCTGCACTTGTCAATGCCGGACGAATCCTGTCCAGTTTGATATGAAAAGCCGAAGCCGCCTTGGGCCATGGGCGTTCGGTTCGCGTTCTGTGATATAGGCGTTAGCTGTACCTTGCCAGCGACGTTCCGCAAGACCGAAATCGTTTGTTTCGAGATCATTTTGCACTCTACGCGTGATGTTTTGGCATGTTGTTTTTGAAGGCGTAAGAAGATCATGAGCGCAGCCAATCCCCTCTTGAAAGACGTTCCTATGCCTCAGCCAAGGCCGCATGAGCCGTCGATGGAAGAAATTCTTGCCTCGATCAGACGAATCATCGCAGACGACCAAGCGCTGTCCGCGAGCCAGAGCGGCCCGCCCGTGGAGGCCCCGCAGCCGGACCCGAATGGCGAAGCCTATGAGCCAGCTGCGCATGGAGGCGCGGGCCGCGCTTTCGTTTCTAATGCCACGGACGGTTCCGTGCGCGCGGCCTTCAATGCCCTTCTCGCCAGCCGGATTGTCCAGCATAGCGATGTGATCATCGGTCTTACCCGCGAGATGCTGCGCCCAATGCTCAAGGCTTGGCTTGACGACAATCTGCCGGTCATCGTCGAACGCCTCGTCAGCGCCGAGATCGAGCGGGTCGCGCGCGGCGAATAAACGAGGCTCGGACCGAGCGCCGCGGGCGAATTTGCTCTTGGGGTTTGCCGCGTCGCCTTAGCCCGCGCTCCCCGCACGGGCTTGCTTTTTGCCTGCTTGTTTGCCATCGCTCACCTGTGATGCAGCTGGCTTTTCCGGCTCGCATGAGAGTGCGCGCAGGCGACACGCGGAATAATTTCATGATGGAAAAGACTTTCGATCCCCAGGCGGTCGAAGGCCGTATTGCGGCGGCGTGGGAAGAGGCGGGCGCTTTCCGGGCGGGCCGGCCGGAGCGGGCAGGGGCGGAACCCTTCACGATCGTCATTCCGCCGCCGAATGTCACCGGCTCCCTGCATATGGGCCACGCGCTCAACAACACGCTGCAGGACATTCTCGCGCGTCACGCGCGCATGCAGGGCAAGGACGTGCTGTGGCAGCCCGGCACCGATCACGCCGGCAT
>PLUZ01000250.1 GCA_003162995.1 Methylocapsa sp.
AGAGGGATCGGTAAGAAAGCTGCCATTAGCTTGAAAGCAGCGGCTTCCCGAGCACCCCATAGCTGCTGAGCGCCTGGATGATCAGCGCGCAATGAACAGGCCTGACGTCGCGTTCGTAATATCGAAGACTTGATACCACCAGGCCGCAATGCCGAAATGGCAGCGATCAGCCGTATTCCGGTCCCTCCGAAGGAGCCCATTTGCGCGCCAAGGCAGCGGTCGGTCGGGAGGAAAGCTACGACATTGGCCTTCGTAGCCCGCTCAGGCCTCGCCCAAAAATCGCGCTACGTCGCGCGCCACCTCCGCTTGCATTCGTGCACGCTCCGCGGCTCCTTCGCTTGGCTTTTCGGGGCCGGCGCCGTCCGCGGCCTGATCCAGACTGACCGCAGCCTGATCCCGGAGCGTGGCATAGGCTAGCACGCGGTCGATACAGCGCTGCCGCTCTGCGGCGATAACGAGCTCAATCGCGGAATCCGTCGCCTCTCCCCGTAGTTGCTTTTCCATCGTCGATTTATCGCTCATTGTTGACTCTCTTAGCTTTTAACGAAGCTCAAGGTACTGCCCCGCGCTGAGGCGACTAAAGGTCAAAAAACGAATGGCGCCACCTAAGCAGCGCTCTCACACGCGCCCTGGCGGGGGTGAGATGGGTAGGTTTAACGTAGCACAGCAGTGCCCGACAATAGTCGGAGTCGACCCAACCTCGTCGTTCNNGAGAAGCGGTCGTTCACGAAGTTGGGGCGCCGATCATAGAGCGCCGAAAGCAGGCCTTCAGGGAGAGCAATCCAACTGGCCGCACGAGCCCCTCAACAATCATTCAGTAATGCTGGCCGTTAGCCCCTTGCTGAGACGGAAGAGACATTGACCCCGCTGTAGCGCGGAACCCACGCCAGACTACTGCTCGAAGGGGAAATGGCGCGGCGGAACGGCCGCTGATGGACCGAGCGCGAGGCGGAGGACCGCCAACAACGCGACGAAGCCGATGCCGAACGCGGCGACGACACGCAACTCGGGCGAGTCCGGTAGCAGCAGTCGATGTACGGCAACGAGCGCATAAAGGAGCGCGGGCAGACCGGAATAGACGCCCGCTACCACAGCGGGCGCGTCTCCTTCCATGCGGCGAAAGAGCAGCTCGGCTACGGTGTAGACAGTGATGGTAGTAGCGAGCCAACCGGCGAAATTGTGCAACGGCACTCCAAAATAGGCGCCGCCCGGCTCCCAGGTCCATGCCCCTGATCGCGCCATGCCTGGGTCCATGACCGTGTCCCACGCCGTCATCACCATCGCGGCAGTAACAATCCGCGCCGCCGTCCCCCCGCCCGATGTCGACGAGCCGGCGCCATCCAGCAGCAGCCTTGCCACCGTCCAGCTCGCGTAGACCATCATGAACCAGGCGAGCGGGATGATGAGCGGGACTTCACCGAGCTTTGCGCCGAGCCGGCTGCTGTAGTGGTAGGCGCCGTAAACGAGGCCGGTGCTGACGCCGACCTCCTCGAAGCACCAAGAAACGACCGCACAGACGAGGAGGAACGCAAGTGACCGGCGCCAGCCGAGTATGCTGGCTGCGTGCAGCACGGAGAAGGCCGTGAACATCAGTGTGAAGCCGATGCTGCCCGGCACTGGCAGCCCCGCCCCGGCGAATGCGTCAGCCCATATCGCAACAAAACGCAGGGTGAGAAGTGCGAACAGCAGCCAAGCTAGTCCGCGCAGGACCGGTCCGCCTTCAAGCATCGAGCATGCCTAGTCTAGGGACCGGGCCGCGCTCTCGTTTTGCTCGGGCGGGCGACGCGCCTTGTAGTCCCCACGACCGCGACGGGGCCCCGGCACGGATTTCCTATTCTCCCTGTAACACAAGGTTTAATCCATGCGTGATTGGTCATCTGGTCAAATCCTGCGTACGGCGATTGCTGATGCTTACCGAAGTCGCATGGGAGGCGCAAACCCTATATGCATTGACTTGCGCCGCGCGCGGCGTCACGCCGAGTTCGGCGGCCATCATGCCGGTGGAAACGATCGGCCGCGCCAGAATAAATTGTGAATCGGCTCAGAGTTTCGACCCCCAATCGGCGCAGGGTCAAGAAGATCTACCTTGATATTGTTCGTTATTTTCATTGACCCCCAAGCCGATTGGGGGTCACCCAACGAGGCCTTTTCACACAGTGTGATCTGTCGCTTAGTCTTCCAAGCGACCGGAGAAATATCAGGCCGCCGCCTCACTCCACGGCCAACCGCTCGGCCAATTCCGTCACATCGTCCCAATTCAAATGGTGGCCTCCATCCGCCGTTTCCACATGAACGCCATCTTGCGTGACTGCGGCCGAGAATTCATCGTCGCCTCCGAGCGGGCTCAAATAAATGAAATCGGTACGCCGCCAGTCATAGGCCACGGCGGTGAAAGCGCGCGACAATGTGCGGCCCTCTTCAAGGGTCAGGTCGAAATATACCAGCTCGTTCAACATCATCCGCAGCATTTCGCCGAGCATCCGATGCGACACGCGTTTGACGAGGGGATAACTCATACGTCTTCGCTCAATATGGGATCTGGACAGCCTAACAGCTTTGCTTCAAGCGCCAGGTCTCTCTGAGACCATGGCGGCCGCAATAATTAGCGCCTCGAAAGCGTCAAGGAACTGCGGAAGTGTTTCGCCGGTTTCGTCCATCCATTCGGGGTTGGCGGCAAGCAGGAGCCACCGTCGTCCGCTCCCCGGAGAAACGCAGAGAAGGCTCCCGTATAAGATA
This sequence comes from Methylocapsa sp., assembly GCA_003162995.1. Classification (GTDB taxonomy): domain Bacteria; phylum Pseudomonadota; class Alphaproteobacteria; order Rhizobiales; family Beijerinckiaceae; genus Methylocapsa. The sequence goes on from PLUZ01000250.1 coordinate 2,737, forward strand.
AGCAACGCCCATGCCATCAGCGCTCGGCCCTGGTCGTTGGATCGATCGACTCCTCAACTAGACAGTGCGAACCTCCTCGGGCTTCGCGATGAATTCCAAACGGTCAGCTTGATCGAAGTCCGCCACCGGCACCTCGAACACGAAGCGGTTTGGATACCAAAAATTGGCGTAGGGTAGGAACAGGCTGCTCGATGACAGGCTGGCCAATTGCTGCGAGCCCGCAAAGAGAGCCGCTTCGAAACCGACCCCGTTTGTCGGCGCCGCCGTGTTGTCACCGAACACCTCGAACTGGACGAACAATTTGGCGGAAGGGACCCCGGCCTCTACCGTTTTGATCCCGATGACGCGAAGATCTTGGAAGCGGCGACCGATTTTGCCGTCCGTCAGAAGTTGCGGATACTCGTGCGCGCGCCCCTTCTTGACCATGGTGGTGTCGACCAATGGCACACCCAAATCGGCTAATCCGGCAGGCTTCGCGGGCGCCAATGTCACGACGGTGCGGGTTTCTTGCAAAGAGGGCAAGATTAGCTCCTTGTATTTTTCGACGTTGGAAACCCAACCAAAATTCCGGGTCTGAGCCGTATCACGCATATTGCGCGCCAAATCGCCGCTCGCTCCCCTTGGTTGCGCGGATCGCGGATGCAGGCGGCGAATCGCTCGACGACGCCGAGCCGTTGTTCGACCTCGCGCAGCAGCAGCACGCCGCCATTGGAGGACAACAGGCCACCGTCGAAATTGGCGACGATCGACTTGCCGCTGACAGGTGACAGACCGGGAAGAGGAAGCGTAGGATCGTTCATGGCGGGCGTGGTTGGTTGCAAATTGGCGCGTTTTGGCTTCGACAATCGAACTCTACGCCAAATCAGACGACCGTACCACTCTCGCCAACCCGCGATGAATTTTCCGGGCTAAGCCGCTCGCGTTTTCATGTAGATCTCGTAAACTTGTTGAACCTCTGATATGTCACGACCTCGCGCTTGAAAAGCTGGTATCGAGCCCTTGCGGCGTAGCCGCTACGGCTTCGAGCACGTTCAACAGCACGCGACGGGACGGTTGGGCGAACCACATTCGTGATGCCACGGTCTTACCCTTGGTTCTAATCTGGCAGTGTTGAGGATGTGCCGGGAAATTGTTTCCTGCTGCCAACGCAGATGGTTGTTGAGCAGTTTGTTGCGAGTAATGTAACCGGCGTTGACCCCCGCCACCGAATGATTCATGAGCAAATGAATGTCGAGCTCGGCAATGCTGCCAGCTTGTGCAATTGTACGGTACGTCTGTCGCAGATCGTTGCCCCATTTCGCCAATGTTTGGCGGGCCTCCTTATGTTCGNNCATGGCGCGCCGACGCTGACGGGTTTGATCTTCCCTCGATTTTGAGTATCTTAATGCCGTCAGAGAAGAGAGCATTGCTCACATCTTCGAGCCTGTCACGACCTGTCCGTCTGGACCTTATGCATCGAGGCGGCTAATCCGCCTTTCCGATCGTGCATGCCCGGTGTCGCCCTGTCGCTTCAGCCATCCATACCTCGTCTTTTATGCGCCGTAGGCTTGATGACCGGTGCAGATTGTGCTTGCGATACGAACGCGGCCAACG
>PLUZ01000550.1 GCA_003162995.1 Methylocapsa sp.
CGAAGTTGGGGTGCCGACTGCAGAGCGCCCAACCGCGTCGTTCAAGGCTTATCGCGTGGAACGCAAAGGCGGACATTTGCTCAGGAATCCACAAGGGCACGCCTAACACTCCTGTCGCAACTGACCGCGATATCGCGTGGCCCGTCAGCCTGCCTTGAGTTGGCGCGCTGCAGCCTCGGCAGTGTCCTCCGGCCGTGTGTTGAAAGCGATGGCTGCGCCGGGTGCTGCCCTGTGAACAACGTTGACCACTCGTTCAAACAGAGCGAGGCTTTTCGGAGGGAGCCTTAGTCCGCCACCGATCACCACGCAGTCATAGCGTGCGCTCGCCAGTTGTTTCTCGAGCATGGGACCAGCTGTTTCATCGGGGAATATCATGCAAGTGTCGCATTGCCATCCTCGCTCTTCGATCTTTGCGACGGCCACGGCAATGCCAGCGTTGATCTTTTCCGCATCGAAACCCGGCGGCAAAGCTGGGTCGGAGAAGTCTACGGTTTCGGGCTTCTGGCCGACGAACAATATACGGGTCATGATCTTTTCTCCATTCAGGCTTGGTATTTGCGGTTTATCGCTCGCGGTCGAGGAACCTGACACCTCAATCTTTCGCCCATTCGGCGGCCGCTGCAGTTGCAAAGTCGCGATAGGAACGCGGCGGATGACCAAGCAGCCCCGCGAGGCGTGCAACGTCCTCCGCGGTCGCGACGGCGCCGTCCTCCTGATAACGGCGCATCATCAGCTTCATGTCATAGGCAAGCCATGGGGGGCCAAATGCCTTCAGGCGCTGTTCCCAGGCCTCCAGATCATCGCCGCCATATCGGATTGGACGGTCGAGAACGTCGCTCCACAGCGTAGCGAGTTTTTCCCCGGTCGGGGCATCTGGCCCTACCAGTTCGTAGATCTCGCGGGGCAGCCGCGCGCGCGCTTGTTCGCGCCGCAGCAGCTCCTTCGCTGCAGCCTCGCCGATGTCGCGAACATCAACCATCGAGATGCCCTTTGCGCCAACTGGCATGCCGTAGACGCCACCATCGAGCAGAGCATCTTTCTGCCGCATGTCGTTCTGGATGAAATAGGCCGGGCGCAGGATCGTTACCGACAAATCATAGGCGTCGATCATCCGCTCGACGGTCATCTTGCTCGCGAAGTGTGGTACGTCGGCATAAGCCTCGCCCTTGAATACCGACAGATAGACGATCCCCTTCACGCCGGCGTCGCGCGCGGCGTTGAATGTCAGCATCGCTTGGGTAAGCTCATCGGGCGCGTTCGGCGCGAGCAGGAACAGCGTGCTCACACCGTCCAGCGCGGTGCGGACGCTGTCGATGTCGGAAAGGTCGCCCTTCACCGCGGACACGCCAGCAGGAAAGTGTGCCTTTTCGGGCGAACGGGTCAGCGCGCGGACCTCGGCACCATGCCCGTCGAGAAAGTTCAGTACCTGCGTCCCGATCGTACCCGTGCTTCCCGTCACCAGAATAGCCATGTCGTATCTCCTTAATGGCTGCGGCGACCCGTTGTCGCTGATTGAAAGATAGCTGTTCCAAGCTAAAGGGTCAGATGGCAGTATCGGGACACATCGTCTCGATTTTGGAACACTATACATGGATCTCCCCGCGCTCGCCGACTTCAACCTCGTTGCGACGCAGGCGGCTTCGGACGGGCCAGCCGGAGTAGTGGCAGGCCCATGGCAACGCTCTCGCGAAAGGTGTCCGAACTTGAGGCGGCCCTGGGAGTGCGCCTGACCGACGAGGGCCGCGCGCTGCATGAACTCACCCAAGGCCCGCTCGGAGAAATCGCCGAGGCCGAGCAGGCGGGCCGCCGGCGCGTCCGTGCAAATTACGGGTCAGCGCGCCGATCGTCTTGGCGCATGTCCTGCTGCCCAAGGTCGCGGCCGACTTCGTGCTTACTTACCCGCAAGTCGAACTCGAGATCGTCGCCGAGGATCGCGAGGTCGATCCGGTCGAGGACAATTACGACCTCGTGTTACGGGTCGATCCGAACCATGACGAGCGGTTGGTCGGGCGGCGGATCGTGGAGGACCAACGCCTTCTGGTTGCGCCCCCTTGGGTGCACGTCGCTCTCCGGCTGGAGCACGAAGACGGTGCCTGCGGTTGGCGATATCGCCACGCCCACGTACATCCTGCAACCCGGCAATCATGCGATCGCGTACCCAGACAGTTGCGTGGCCCTTCCGGCCGATTTGCCTTCATGCCTGGCCAAGATGAAACCGTCTTTCCGGCACTTACTCTCCGTGGCTGTCATCCCTCATGGCCGGCACCCGGAGCTGATCATCGATGCCTTCATCCAGCACCTCGTTTCATTGTCCCCGCAGTATAATGTCCCCTACTGGTAAATCTGGAAATTCGGCCCGGGGAAATGGCCTTATGGCAAATGGGTTCTCGATCGCCTGGTGCGCTTCATCGCTGACGAGCCGAAGTTGATCCATGCTCTGGCCGAACTCGAACAGGAGCCGTGGGCACGGTCGGGTTCTATTCATTCCATCGAGACAATCGAGATCGACCTCGGCCCTGATGAGGAACCGGTACCGTGGCGAAGGGTCTCGGAAGTTGAACTCTGATCTGAACTCACGGTGGTCTGTCATAGCGTGGAAAAGCGCCTGACCATCCGATACGCTTGCTCCTAGGCTTGTTCGCTCGCCGTCAAGCAGCGCATTGCGGACGGCGTCAACGACGGCAATTGAATTCGCCGAAGCCCTCGACAAGTTTCGCGGCCGGCGCCATTTTTTCGGCCTGGGGATTCTGATCGAGCTTACGCCGCTTCATTCATGACGGTGTCTTCGTCGCAGCGATGTTTGTAGCCACGCATCCATTCGGCGGCCAATACGGTGCCGCTATCAGGGGACAGCGCCAATAGGTCCGCGTAAATCGGGCATGCGGTGGGTGAGCTTACGCAGTCGAATTCGGCGGCGACGTAGCCGGCTTGGAAAGCTACTTGCGCTAAAGCGTAGATGTTCATCGGACAATTATCCCTGTAATGGCAATCATGACTGGCGTCCCGGCGCGTCGGAGCCGCCCTGACTGTCCGAGAATGTTCGTTAGACCACAGAGAATTGGCGGTAGCTGTGCGTCTCCGCACATCGACGTCTAAGTCATACAACTCGCAACTCTTGTGACCGCAACTCGCAAATTGAAGGCCCGGATTTTTACCGCACGTTCTCTCCCCTCCAGGCCTCGTGGAGAAGATCGTGAAAACTGGCAATCACACAACTCGCAACTCTTGTGACCTCAACTCGCAAATTAAAGACACTGAATTTTACCGCGCATTCTGTCCCCTCCCGGCTTCGTGGAGAAGCTCAGGCATTCCAGATCGAACGCAAGTCGCATATCAGACTTGGTTAACTCGCAAACGCCTTCCGGAGAGGGCCGGTCCGCTTAGGCGGGGTGCGCCTCGACCTTCATCGCAAACTGAGCGCCATTGGAGTATTAGCGGCCATGCCCGATAACCGCTTTCGACCCAACTACGTCGCTTAGGCGCTGATCAATTCCTCCCGAAACCGGTCGTAGCCGGGGCGAAACACCCGGCGGCAGAGCGCCCAACTCGGTCATTGGGCTGGCGATCGCCTTCGACAGAACCTGCCATTCGTTCATCATTTGGGTTATATTCTTAGGTTTGGTCGAGGA
>PLUZ01000448.1 GCA_003162995.1 Methylocapsa sp.
CGCCATGGCGGCGTGACTCAACTGAAATGGCCTCCGGCAAACCCGGGGCGGTTCAAATCTAGGCGTACTTTGCGCCAGTGAGCACGCGTCTCCGCCTACAAACACACATTTTTTCACAAGTCGATTATCGTCGTATGGGCCAGCGAAATCCCGCGTTCGACCATCATTTCCACGAGATCGCGAAAGCTGAGCTTGAACCGAAGATACCATCGGACACAGAGGATGATGATCTCTCGGTCGAAATGGCGGCCTTTGAAAAGATCCTCAATGTTCAGCATTCGGGTTCGCTCCCTCAAAAGGGGTGTTCGCGCCAAATATGCCGTCCTTTTGCCGTTTGCACCAGAACCCCGAGTCGTTCTTTCATCCAACCTTTTCGTCCGACCTGGGCCGGCCCTACAGTCTGTCGGCTTCGGGTGATCCTTGAAGAGGCTCCTGGTCGGCTTGGGTTCGTTTAGGGCGCCAGAGCGAATCGCCGCTATCCACCCGACCCGGCCGTCCGCCAGAGTCGTCGTGAATGGCAGCTTAGGGTCAGCAAGAACGCACCGAGCCTTCAGGGCATCGGCCCTGCAGACGTGGTGTGAAGTTGTCGCCGCGGCAAGCCCGACGTTCCAGGAGATTTGTCACGCGCTATATTTGGCAACGCGACAGAGCCCCTTCCCGTGTTCCCAGAACCGTGCGTGAACCTCTCGACTCACACGGCTCCCGATGTTTCGGCCATTGCCATGACAAAGCTGCCAGCGGACAAAGAGCGTTGAATTTGCGGGGCGAACCCGCCCAAACCAGTCTCGCGCCCCTTTGGTCTTCCGACGCAACCACTTGAACTTGCTGCGCACCCGGCTATCCTACCCGACCAGGCGTGCCAACTACGTTAGCTTATTTCAGAACTGCTTGCATTGATTTATCCTCCTGATTACCGGAACACCCAAAAGGATAACCGCAAGTAATCCTTCATAGTTTCTTTGTTGCGTTAGCTCAAAAATTGGGCGTGAGGCGTGCGATGCTAATTGTTGGCAATCGAAGACGAAAAAACATCGTCGAGCAAATATTGCCGCGATCGTGGCCGCGAATATCGATTCTTTTGGGTTTTGTCGCAGTTCTCCTGATTACCGACCAGGTGCTGGCGCACGAGCGCTGGATTTTGTCACCCGATCAAATCGCTGAATTGAACGGGCAACCCACACCAAAATTGTATTCCGAGTTGTCCGCCCTCAATGTGACGATGATTTCGTTATTTTTGCTATTTATCCTGGGCTGGGTGCGGCTCGGTTTTACGGGCGCGCGCGAGTTGTTTCCCGATTTGCAGGCGCGGCTGGCGTCCTATGGCGATCATGTTCCAAGGATCCTGCGGGTGTGTCTGGCCTGGATGCTATTATCTTCAGCCTTCGGCTTGGAACCGCGTTTCGGGGTGGCCGCATTTACGTCGCCGACCCTGTTTGCGCCCGATCTGGAGCTGCGACTGCTGGGGTCGCAGTGGCACTGGTTGGCTTGGGCTGAGGTCGTGCTCGGCTTGACGATCCTATTTGGTATCTATGTACGGTTCTTTGCCGCTCTGCTGATCATGATGGCGTTGCTTGGCGGCTGGCTATTCGGGGAGGCCATTCTCGCTTATGCAGGCGCCCTGATTGGGGCCAGCATCTACCTGTTGATGCAGGGCGCCGGCAGACATTTTCTGCCCTTGCCGGCACCCCCTTTCATGCTCGGTCTGCAATCCTGGCTGGAAGCGCAGCCGCGTCAACGTGCTCAGGCAATCATGCGCGTATTGACGGGTGCCACGATCCTTTACTCGGGTGTGTATTTCAAAGTGGTTCAGCCCAATCTGGTACTCGGCATTATATCAATACACCACGTGCCGCTGATGTCTGCTGCGCCAGAAGCATTCACGCTGCTGATGGCTTTGGTTGAGGTTAGTGCTGGCATACTGATCATCGCGGGCATCCTGTTACGCCCCTTGTCGCTGTTTTTCTTGTTTGCTTTCGTGGGTTTTGCACTCTTGCTGCCGGAAACACTGACGGAACATATCCTGTTCTACGGTGTCATGCTGTCTTTCCTGATCAATGGCGCCGGACACTGGCAGGTGCCGCAAGCGCGGGACAAGGCCGCCGAAATTGTCATCGTCGGGGGCGGCTTTTCGGGCATTCATGCCGCGATGAAAATCGAAAAGCTCATCGGGCATTACTCCCATGTTCATGTCACCTTAATCCACGATGATCCCAATATGCTGTTTCTCCCACTGCTACCGGAGGTAATTGGCGGGACCATGCAGCCAGGAAATGTGGTCAATCCGATCCGTCGAGTTATTCCGCAAACCCGGGTCATAACCGGGCAGCTTGACTATGTCGATGAGCAGGCCAAGCGCGTGGTTGTAAAACGCAAAAATGGGGAAGAAATCAATCTGCCCTATGCCGAATTGATTTTTGCCTTGTTCCCGGTACCAGACCTCACCGGGATCCCGGGCATGTTGGCACATGCGAGCCCAATCGATTCGGTGGGCGACGCGCTGCATATCCGCAAATGTGTGCTCGACCGGATTGAAGATGCGGAATTCACTGAAGTCTCAGCCGAACGCGACCGCTTGCTGACCTTCGCCATTGTGGGGTCAGGCCAAAGTGCTTGCGCCACTGCGGTGGAACTCTGCCAGATGTTGCGCACTGCAGAGATCTCCTATCCGGTGCTGCGCGAGCATGGCTGGCAGGTTAATTTATATGAGGACACCAAGATACCTGTTACGGATCTTGAAGTGCAATTGAAGCAGCAGCGGGATCGTGGGTTGGAGAAAGCAGGCGTCAAGCTGTGTCGTGACGATGAGGTCGTCGGCATCACCCATCGAGAATTGGCCGTGGCGAGCGGCGCGCGACGTCCGGCCGGCCTGGTGGTCAATGCGACGTTCAAATTGCCGGCCGTGGAATTGACCGATGAGTCCCTGCGTTGGCCATTTGAGATCGAAGATGATCTCAGCCTCAAGGCACACCGGAACATCTGGGTGACCGCGATGAAGAAACAAGGCCAGGAGCGCCGCTTTGTCACGACGTCTGATTTGGTTGCCCTCGGCAGAGCCGTTGGTTACAACGCCTGGGCCTCGTCTCAGGGCTATGCGACCCGTCCGTTCCGGCCTCAGAAACGCCTGCTCGAACCTTACAATATGGGCCGCCGCTCGCTTTGCCGCATCGGCGGGCTCACCTTCGGGGGCGCCCCGGCCTGGATCATCTCCCGGCTGACCAATCTGCTGGCCCTGCCGGGGTTGGAGCGGAACTTGCGCATCCTGATAGATTGGGTGCTGGATATCCCGTTTCGCAATGACATCGCCGTGCTGGCGCCAGACCCGACCGAGCGTCTGCAGCGAGCCCATTTCGAGCCCGGTGACGAGGTCATTCGTCAGGGCGACGAGGGTGAAACAGCCTACGTCATCACGTCGGGCCGGGTGGAGGTGCTCCAGGACGGTAAGAAGTTGGGTGAGCTTGGCGATGGCGACAGTTTTGGTGAAATCGCCCTCCTCAGCAAAGTTAAGAGAACCGCAACCGTCCGCTGTTTGACGGCGTGTGAACTGACCGTTTTGGCCAGCGATGACTTTCGGGCTCTCACCACCGGATTTGGATCGCTCGCCGAGGCGATTCGAAAGCAGGCGGTAAAATTCTAGTCGCGGTTGACATTTATGCGTTACGTTCGGTCACGGCTTTGTTCCCTCCAGGGTTCTGAGAACATGCAGTAAGGTGTACAGTGTGTCTGCAATGGGAACGGTTTCAAGCGCTTTGGAAACGGTGCGAAGCACCTGTTGATCCCCGCCCAGTGTTTGAGAACCTGTCGTGCCGCTATCGCGAGCCACATCGAATTTATCATAGGGGCAAGCATCTGATACACTGCTTTCATCAGCTGGACTTGGCATATACGATCATTCAGGATCCGGACGCTGTAGAATTGGCACTTTGGTTTCACGATGCTATTTACATACCCGGCTCATCAGAAAACGAGAAAGAAAGCGCCGAATTGTTTGTTCGGGCTGCGGGGGATTATTTTCGGCCGTCGTTTATCCGCAAGGTTTATGAACTTATACTCGTAACAACACACAAGGAACTAGCTCAAGAGTGCAACAAGCAGTTTGTCGCCGATATAGATCTTTCGAGTTTCGGTGTGGATTGGGAGGAGTTCTTGCGCGATACGAATGCGGTACGGGAAGAGCAAGCCGACAGTTCAGACGCCGTGTTCTACCCCGCTCACACGAAGTTTCTTAACTCCATGCTCGGACGCCCAAGGATCTTCGGAACGGAGTTCTTTTTCGGACGTTACGAACAGCGAGCACGGGAGAATATTACCCGTTTCCTCGCGGATCTTGTGCGCAAAGGATATACCTGCTGAGCTGGCAGTGAGATAGGTGTGTAGGTCACCCATTCAATTCTTATTATAGCTGGTCAAGAACTGTCTTGGCTTCGATCAAATCTGGTGTTTCGAGCCCTTCAGTAAAGCCACTGTAAACTGACTTGAGGACTCTTTTGGCATCATCCAATTGACTCCGTTTTTGCCAGAGCTTCGCCAAACTGGTGGCGGCACGCAATTCGAGCATTTTCGCATGCTGATTCCGTGCAATCTCCAAGCAGACCGTGTGGGAACGGCTCCGGTTGAGCGGTGACCCCTCGCTGGAGCTTGTTTCGGCGACTTTCTTGGGATTCTGGCGCAGGATTCTGGTTGTGATGACGCGAGCGTCGTCCGTATGGTTCAGCGGGGCCAATATCGCGTCTCCTTTTAGCCCCGGACGGCCGCCATCATGGCCTCAACGCCAAGGATGTTGAGGGCCCGTCGTAGATTGTAGACGAGCGCCGTGAGGCTGAACTCAGCCCGGACATTGTCGAGGCCCTTCATCAGAAAGGCGCCCTGGTTCATCCACTGCTTGATGCTGCCGAAGGGGTGTTCGACGGTCTCACGTCGCCGGGCGAGAATGTCTGGCCTGGCCTTCAGGCGAGCGGCCATCCGGTCGAGCACCGCCTCGTTTTCCAGACGCGAGACCCTGCGACGGTCTGTGGTGCACCGCGACCGAAGAGGACAGGCAGGGCATGCCGCCGGATTGCTGTAATCGATCTTCTTCAAATCCCGGAGCTTGCCTTCGTGGTGCGGCGATAGCGTTTCTCCGGCCGGACAGATGTACACATCCTGGTCCGGATCATACCGGAACTCGTCCTTGCGGAAAAACCCATTGCGCACCGATGATCCGCGTTGCGGCTTGGGAACATGGGGCGTCAGCCCCGCCTTTTCACAGGCTTCGATGTCCTCGATCTTGAAGTAGCCGCGATCGGCGACGACATCGATATTCTCGACATCGAGAATGGCGCGGGCCGGCTCGGCGGTCTGGGTCAGTAGGCCCATGTCCACGACCTGATTGGTCACGGCCTGCTCGACGATCATTTTGTTCTTCGCGTCGACCGCGATCTGGATGTTGTAGCCGACGCCAACCTTCGTATGGGCTGCCATCGCCCGGCTGTCGGGATCAGTCAGCGAAATCTGGCTCTCGCCGGTCCGCTCGAGTTCCGCCAGCATCGCCCCGTAGCGCCCGCGTTTTTGGCGGAGCGCCTCGATCATCTCGGCCAGGTTTTTCGTGCGCGCACCGTCGCCCGTTCCGCCTTCCTCGATATCGCCCTCGTCCAGCCGCCGCAAATAGTCGTCCAGCCGCTCGTCGGCCGCGCGGATGAAATCTTGCAGCGAGTTCCGCGTGAAGTTGCGATCCTTGTTGTTGACCGCCTTGATCCGGGTTCCGTCCACGGCCAGCAACTCGCGTCCGTAGAGGTCGAGCCGCCGGCAAAGCAGCACGAACTCACGGAACACGGACCGGAAGGCAGCCCGATTGTCGCGCCGAAAGTCGGCGATGGTCTTGAAGTCGGGCTTCAGGCTCCGGAGCAGCCAGATCACCTCGATGTTGCGGTGGCTCTCCAGCTCCAGCCGACGGCTCGACCGCACCCGGTTCAAATAGCCGTAGATGTAGAGCTTCAACAGATCGGCTGGCGCATAGCCGGGGCGGCCCGTCGCCTTCGCCGCGACCCGGACAAACCCCGCCGCTGAAAGGTCCAGTTCATCGACAAAGGCGTCGATGAACCGCACCGGATTGTCGGCGCCAACGTAGTCGTCCACCGCCTCCGGCAACAACAAGATTTGCGAACGGGTTCATCCTCAATCTCTGTTGCAACCGAAAGCTCGGGGACAAAGGGGACTGGACCCGCTTTCTTAAGTGTTTTCAATGACTTATTTTGTCCCCGAGCTTTCGGCAGCCACAGCCTTTGAGGCAGAACCAGTTAATTTGATAATATGACGTCGTGAAAGCACTTAATTGGGTCTGCTTCACTCTCGGTGCAAATTGGCAGGTGTTGTGTGACGCGTCGATAAGCGGCATCTGGCATCTGGCGGGATGAAAAATCAGCATCCTGGGCGCCCGCGCCAAATCTGAAGGTCCAGGCGGTCGAGCGGAACGAGACAGATTGGACCGTCTCGGTGACCGGCCAGGATCACGCCACGCGCCCCGTCTGTGGCGCTCGATCGAGTTCGCGGCATAGTTCGTATCGACGAACTCCCCAAGATCTTCCGAGGCAGGGGACGCCGGTCACTGTTCGGGCGCGGCTGACCCGCTGGCGATGCCCGAACGATCAACGATCAGTGTGAAAGTCGGATCTTCGCCGAGTGCCTTTCCTGGCTCGCCGCCCCGTTTGCGCGCCGAACCGCCCGCCAATTTGCACCGAGAGTGAAGCAGACCCAATTAAGTGCTTTCACGACGTCATATTATCAAATTAACTGGTTCTGCCTCAAAGGCTGTGGCTGCCGAAAGCTCGGGGACAAAATAAGTCATTG
>PLUZ01000451.1 GCA_003162995.1 Methylocapsa sp.
ATTCCGGGCGAGACGCAGACGATCTCGGCGGCGATCTACACCTATACGCAGGTGCCTGGCGGCGATGAAAGTGCCATGCGTTTGACGGTCGTCGCCATCGTGATTTCTTTCGCCGCACTTGTCGCCTCTGAAATCATTCAGCGGCAGGCGGAAAAACGGCTCGCGAGTTTCGAATGATCGAGGTCGATGTTGGGCTCAGATTGGGCGCTTTCGACCTTGAGGTGGCTTTCCGCAATGGCGAAGGCGTCATTGCGTTATTTGGCCAATCCGGTTCGGGCAAATCGCTGACGCTCAGTCTCATCGCCGGGTTGGTGCGGCCGGATAGGGGACGCGTCGTTTTGGATGGCAAGGCTCTTGTCGATGTGGAGCGCCGTGTTTTCGTTCCGATGCATCGCCGCCGCATCGGGCTCGTATTCCAGGATTCGAATCTTTTCCCTCATCTGAGCGTAAAACAGAATCTCTTGTTCGGGCGTTGGTTCGCGCCGCGCCGCGGCCGTGAGATCAATTTTGACGCAGTGATCGAGACCTTGGGGATCGGAAACCTGCTCGCGCGTCGCCCGGCGCGCTTATCGGGCGGCGAAAGGCAGAGGGTCGCGATCGGCCGAGCGCTTCTGTCTTGCCCGAAACTTCTTCTTTTTGATGAGCCGCTGGCTGCGCTCGACATGCAGCGCAAGCTCGAGATCATGCCGTTGATCGAGCAAGTGCGCGACGAATTCAAGGTGCCGATCGTGTATATTTCGCATGCGATCGAGGAAGTGGTCCGTCTCGCAACGACAATCGTCGTGATTGACGCGGGCCGAGTCAAGGCGATCGGCAGTCCCGGCGAGGTTTTTGGCAGGGTGTCGGCTCATTTGGCGGAGGAGCGTTTCGATCGCGCGTCTGTCTTGACGATGAAAGTCGTCGGTGCGAACGCCGCCTATGGCTTGACCGAGTTGCAGCATCCGTCGGGGACCGTATGGCTTGCCGGTCCAGCAGGGCCCATTGGAGGCGTCACTCGGATTATCGTGAAGGCGACGGATGTCACGCTCTCACTTGGGCCGCCGCATGACCTCAGCACGCGCAGCGCGCTTTCCGGAACGATCGAAGGAATCGAGAAAGACGGTCCGCTTGCGATGGTCGCAATCGCGCTCGACGGAGAAGGGCGTCTGTTTGCGACGGTGACGCGTCATGCTTTCGACGAGATGGGTCTTGATAGCGGGGTTCGCGTCTTTGCGTTGATCAAGACCTCGGCGCTTGACGAGCGAAAAATCGCTTCGATCCCTCGGGCCTAGAGCATGTCCCGAAAAAGTTGCTCGACTTTTTCGATGAGGACATGCTCCAGCTCTTTGAAGTTGAGCGTGATCCTGGCCGAATCGCTTCTAGAGCGGGAAGAGGAAAAGTGGAAACCGGTATTCCGCTCGCCTCCTGCTCTAAACTCATGCACTCGATCAATTTCATGGTTTTGGATTGAATCAATCCGAAACCATTGTGATCTATGTGCGTTTCGTGATCTTTTCGCGGATGCTGGCGCCAACTGGCCGGGGGCTGCCATCATTTCTGCCGTCAAAACACCATCAAACGCCTTTGAAGCACGCCAAGTTTGGCCATCGCCAATATAACGCCATCTCTTTACGGCGCATGGAACGCGACGTGCCTCCGACCGACAAGACAAAAGAATTGCTTCAATTGCTTGTGTTGCCTTGAAGCCACACAACGCGGGTCAATTCGAGCAATCTCGCTGCGTGCCCCTTTCCAGCCGCAATCCCTTCCAACAACGAGAGATCGAGGAGGAACGGCTGTGTGGCGCAATCATTTGTGCGCGGTCATTGGATCGCTCCCCTGCTCGGTCGGCGTTGCGACAGCGGCCGATCGGCCAAATACCTATGACGAAATGATCGCGCGCCAGGCCGAGATTCATGGCGTTCCAGAGGCCCTGGTCCATCGTATCGTCAAGCGCGAAAGCCGTTATCAGCCAGGCGTCGTCCATCGCCATTGCTTTGGCCTTATGCAGATCAAATATGCGACGGCGCGCGAAATGGGCTATAAGGGCGATGCGAAAGGCCTTCTGGACCCAAAAATCAACCTTACTTACGCCGTGCCTTATCTCGCCAACGCCTATCGGCTCGCCGACGGCGATGAGGATCGCGCCGTAACGCTGTTCAGCAGCGGCTACTACTATACGGCGCATCAAAAGAAAATGCTCGCCACATTGCGGACGGCATCTTCTCCGCCGGTCGCCTCCGATTCGCTGCCTCCGCCCGAGCCCGTCGCGCGGCTTTGTTGCATGGATGTTCGTGAGTGAGGATTGCCCCGTGCGATGAGTATCAGGCGACACGCACGCGGATTGGACGTCCGCGTTCCAACATTCGTTAAGCGCCTTTACCGCAATATTGACCTCACACGCGACATGCATCTTCACGCGAATGCAATGCGCCCCCAATCAGGCGCTTGTAGCAGCCGATCGCCGCTTCGACTTTCGAACACCGATCGTACCGGGGTTTTCTGCCAATCCATGTGTCCATGTTCATTGATCGAACGAATGTGTGACTCCGGCATTGCCACGGCGATTTAGGCTTGCAGTCGCCCTACCACTGACCATGACGATCCTCCTGCTGCCGAAGATATTCAGTTTGGCGCTCACCGGTCGTGGAAAGTCAATTACCAAGCATGTTCCCGGCCGTCGTAGTCGAAGAACTTTCCGGATTCAGCACTCCCGAGGGTCTCAATGAGACGCTTCGAGGCTGTTACACTTTCCTCCGGGGTGAGCGATGCGCCTGGCCCACCCATGTCGGTCTTGACCCAGCCTGGATTGATAAGGACACAGGCGACTCCACGGGGCGCGAAGTCGATCGCGGCGCTCCGCATCACCATGTTCACGGCCGCCTTCGAACTGCGATAGGCAATTGAGCCGCCTGATGTGTTTCCGGTAAGCGAGCCCATGCCGCTCGTGATGGTGACGGCGAGTTTGCGTTCGCTGCGGGAGAGGTGATCAATGAAGGCTTCAGTGACCCGCAGCGGCCCCATGGTGTTAACGTTGAAAACCTCCGCCCAGGATTCGTAATCGACATTCCCAGCTTTCTGGTGCGGCTTGCCCGCAATGCCTGCGCTGTTGATGAGGAGATCGACGGCGCCGTCGCCAATCTGTGCCGCTGCCTGCTTGACGCTCCGCAGGTCCGTTACGTCCATGGTTACAACCTCGACCAAGCCTTTCGAACGCTCAGCCAGGAGCCGAAGGCTATCGGCTGACGTAGGATGGCGGCAGGCCGCGAACACACACCAACCATCGGCCGCATATTGTTTGACGAATTCGAAACCGAGACCGCGATTCGTGCCTGTAATCACGACGGTGGGCATTAAT
This sequence comes from Methylocapsa sp., assembly GCA_003162995.1. Classification (GTDB taxonomy): domain Bacteria; phylum Pseudomonadota; class Alphaproteobacteria; order Rhizobiales; family Beijerinckiaceae; genus Methylocapsa. The sequence continues at coordinate 3,338 of PLUZ01000451.1, forward strand.
GCCTCCTTCAGGGCTGCGAAAAGGCGTTGTCACGTTCATTCGTTTGACTTGTCAACAGCGCAGGGCGTTCACAGCTTGAGTGCCTAAATATCAACGCCGTACGGCGCTCGTCGCTAAGCCAAATCGGCCCAAAAGCCGTCTATTCTTCGCCAATGTGACAATGCCGAGCGCTCAAAGCCAGGATGTCTAAATTTCAATGCCTTAGGGCGCCTGTTGCCAAGCTAAATTCACTCGCAAATCGCATATGCTTGGCCAAATTGATAAGGCCGAAGGCCGTCCAAAATCCACGTGCCGCTATTGGCACGCCCATGAGGAGTGCGTCCCTTTGCAGGGATCATTTGGAGCGTAGCCGTGATATTGTACAAAGTTCCAAAATTGTTGCTCCTCATGACGCCGCTCTTGGCCCGCTTCATAATTGTTTATAGCGGCGGCTAGGTTGTTGAGGGCTTCTGCGGCAGCATGATCTTGACAGAAGGCGGGCGTTAAGAACGCCAGCGCAGCACTAATAATGATCAATATGTGCTTTATCATTTCGCACCTCTAATTGAATTCCTAGCCTTTCAATCTTTCAGATCATTTTGGCGATGCTAACGTACAACTGTGATACGTCACAAAGGTTCGCGTCTCTTGGTTAGTTACCTCCAAACGTTAGTCAGGGATAAGCAACGGAGAAATCGAGAACACGGTGGCCGCCATGAGCGGCCTCTAGGGCACGAGCTAGGACAGTAGCGCCGCAAGCCTCCTTTTATACGCGTCCGGATCTGTCATCCGTCCAGGCTCGGCATCGCTTATCTGAACTTCAAGTTGTCACGGCTCAGCTGGTCGACGCACCGGCAGCCCATCAGCTTCATGTCGCGTTCGATTTCGGCTCGGAGATTTTTGAGCGCCTTTTCAACGCCGGCCTGACCCGCGGCCGCCAGCGCATACAGATAAAGTCTCCCTCCCGAACACGCCTTCGCCCCCACCGAAAGGGCCTTCAAGACGTGGGTGCCACGGGTGATCCCGCCGTCGCAAATTACATCTATTCTGTCGCCGACCGCATCGACGATCTCGGCGAGCTGGTCAAACGGACTCCTCGACCCGTCGAGCTGACGCCCGCCGTGATTGGACACCATGATGCCGGTCGCTCCGATGTCCACGGCACGCTTTGCGTCCGCAACGCTCATGATGCCCTTGAGACAGAATTGCTTGCCCCATTTCTTGCGGACATCCTCCGCGTCTTGCCAGTTCATGGATTGGTCGAGCATCGTGCTTATATAGTCGGCGATGGATACCGAGATGTTCGAACCCTCTTCCAAGTAGCCCTTCAGTTGGGGCAGCTCCAACTTTTCCTGCATGAAATAGTTGGCCGCCCACCTCGGATGCATGGCGAAGCTGAGGAGGCTTTTGAGCGTCAAGCGCGGGGGCAAGATGAAGCCGGTCCGCAAGTCGCGTTCCCGATTACCGCCCGTGATCGTATCAACGGTCAGCGCCAGCACATCGAAATTAGCGGTGATGCACCGCTCGATCACGCTGTTGGTTAGGCCTCTGTCCTTGTGGAAGTACAATTGGAAGAGTTTCGGCGTTCTGATCGTAGAGATCTCCTCGATGCTTATCGTCCCTAGGGACGAAATACCGAACATGGTGCCGAACTTTTCGGCAGCCTTGGCGACCGCTCTTTCACCGTCATGATGGAACAGCCGCTGAAGNNAGGCCTCGGTATTTCTCCGATACGTGACCTCATCGTCCGCTGCGCCGTCGATGTAATGAAAGATCGGCCCCGGCAGTCTCCGCCGTGCCATCGAACGGAAATCCCCGATGTTGTTGCATCGATCGATGTGCACTGGCTCCTCCATCACAGCGCACTATAGGGCAACAGGTCGAAGTTTTACGCATGGGCTGTATCTGTTGAAGCGGCGAGAGAAGCGCAGCTTCTGCTTTTCAGTTCAGTCTCCCATGCTGATTTATCCAGCGACACACGTTACTATAGGCGGTCATGATACCACGCCCAGCCGGCAGATCCTCCACGTCCCGCGCCTAGAATTGCTCATCTTTCCGTCAACAGGATGCAACTCTTCCGTGGGTTTCGATCGAACGCCTGAAGGGGCGTGAGCTCGTATCCCGCCTGTACCTGTAGGAAATCATATCCGAACATACTGCTGGTGTAAGCGGCCGAGTATTGGCGTCGGGAGAATGCGCCCGATAGCCTGAACAGCCCACGGTCTAGCCGACGTGGAGATGTTCGGATTAGGTAGTCCATCGTCAGCTAAACATAAGGGCACCTCGAAAAATAGGCGC
>PLUZ01000136.1 GCA_003162995.1 Methylocapsa sp.
GTATTCTCTAATCGCGTCTCCTTAGGAAATGGCATTTTTGACCGCCCCCGGGCAACGCTTCTCTCCGCACTGGGAATTATCCGTCGCAACAATTGGTCCGCAGCACAGGGTCAGCGATATCCGCAACGAGCTTGCATGCAATGAATCCTCTCAATGCCGACTCTCGTAGCTCCCTCCGCCCGCTTCAAACCAAAGCAAGCAGTCCAGCAGGCCAAAATCGAGGGCGTCGATTTTAGATGCCAATCTGCCGCCTCAAAGGATCAAAATTGCACGAAGATGCAAACGGCTCGCGGCGGTATCCGTAGATCAGGCGCCAATGGCAATTATTGGAAATCCATATATGACAGTGCCCATGGCTGGGATGAACTAGCCGCTTATCTGGACAACCCCAGCTTACGATAACCGGTGAGCCGCGAGCGTGGCCGAGATCACCGCCGCCAAATTCTTCACGCCAGGTACGCTCAGAATCGACAAGTGATCGCCGGCGATCCAGTGCAGATCGAGCCGGCCCAGCTNNTTGGGATCACACTCCGCAGCATGTCCGGACCGCGTGGCAAAGAGCGTCGCCTCGCCTTCGTAAGGCCGCAGACGATACGCATCAATAATCTCGATCTCAGCGGCCAAAACCGCGTCCAAAGGCGCCGGCAACATATCCACCACATCCGCCAGAGAAGACCACTGGTAGAACCCAAACAGGCGGCCGATCCTGCCGACCAGGGGAGTCAGCCGCTTGATGCCGTAACGAATGGCGGCGCGCGGTGACCTGATCTGCCCCAGTTCCATCAGATGGTGGCGGAGCCGCTTACCCATGTATTCGAGCCACACGCCATACGTCCAGCTCCGCTCGCTCACCACCGGTTCAATCATGCCGAGAAACGCAATTGTTTCGCCCGAAGCGCGCAGAGAGCGGGCGACCTCCAGCGCAACCACCCCGCCCCAGGAATGGCCGAGGAGCCAGTAAGGGCCGTGCGGTTGAGCGGTTCTGATGATCGCGACGTGGTCGGCGACAAGGGCGTCGAGCGTGCGATGCGGCTCGGTTCCGTCAATTCCCTGAGGCGGGTTGAAATAGATCTGGCCTGGGAAGTTGAGAAACCGCACAAGCGTAAGCACATCAAGTCCCATGCCGCCGACACCAGGAAGGACAAACAGTGGCTGGCCAACACCAGACCGCATTCGCACCGGCCGTTCATACTGCGGCCAATCGCGGTTCTGTACCATCTCCACCAGGGCCGCTGCCGTCGGCGATCCGAAGACGACGGTTAGCGGCAGATGGACACCCGTGGCGGCACCGATTTCCGACAGCAGGAAACTGAGTTGCCGGGAACGAACCACGCCGTCGTTGTTGACCAGCACATCGAGGAGATGATCGCTCCGAGACGCTGGTGCGCCCAGGATTCGCTCCCACGCCTCCGCAACGGCATCGCCAACTGCCGGCGTCAACGATGCAGCGCAGCTTGGACTGGCCACCGGCGCGCTGAAGCCGCCATAATCGTGTGAATGATCTTGTTTCCTGGGGATAGCGGCAAACTCAACCATATGATTTTTACCACTAATCTTCAAAGGGAGCAGTTTGGTGTCATCGCCTTTTGTATTGGAAAGGAGTTTGGCACGTGGTCAATCCTTGGCCGCCGGCAGACGCCATGTCACCAGCCATGCGAAGTCATTCGCCTTTGCGGGATGCACGGCCATCAGCAGCCGATAATTTCAGCAAAGCTTGCCGAAAATCATCCCCCATTTGCGNNTTCATCCGGTTCACTTACTTCCCAGACGGACACTCAGCACGGAAGTTGCCACACGTGAACAAATCTAATTGTAAAGGGCTGACTTGCGCCAGTCCCTAGAATGATAAATAAATGCTGCTGGTCCAAAATACTAAACGCTGCTTCATTATTTTGTAGCGTAGCGAATGTACTTGGGGAATTACTACTCCAGCCGACCTTAGACAGGGGACTAAATGCTCCCGCACCCGCATACATTGCCACGCCATCGAGGAAGTTCTGCACATAGCCTCGGTAATTGTTGGCAGCATTTCCTGGTACCCATAGCTGGCTTATTGTATGCCATAAGTTCCAATTGATTACAGAACCATCCGGTTTCCCAGTAACGAAATTGTAATAGGGCGTACCTGCCCCCGAGTTCGTGATGTCACAGAAACCGGTTTTTCCTGCTAGATAACCATATTTACAAACGGTATCATATTGACCGTACCAATCATGAATAGCCGTACCATACGCAACGGTAGGTGCCCAGGTAATATTGTATTCAAAAAAATCATCCTCAATGAAATGCTCAAAAGAAGCCGGCGTCTCTGGAGGATGACTCTTTTCAGTCGCATGCTCCAACGATTCCGCCCATATAGAAGGATACCCATTGGAGAAGTTGACTAAGGTTGGATCAAATTTGAATTTTATCTCAAAATATGCTCCACCGCCCCAGGCATTACCAACATACGAGTTTGAATTACTCGCTGGAGCAACCGTCGCAATGTTGTAACCGCCCTGCTTCTTTGTCGGAGTTATTGTGATACCATCTGACGTAAATGAAAAACTGCTAGAAGGCTCCGTTTCATACCCAAAAAACTTAGTCAGATACCAATTGAATCCAGCGTTTCCGGTCGCACTAAGATCAACTGTGTTGGGATTGCTAAAGTCATCGGAAAAAACCAGAGCATACCCAGACCCAGCGGGATTAGTAGGATCAAATGTCCCCTTCGGGTTGCAGCTTGTCGCAGCGTGCGCGTTCACCAGTGAAAACCAAAAGAGCAAGCTCCAGAACGGGGGCTTCAGCATTTGTAGGCTTCCTAATTCATCGCATTAAATAGGTGGCTCTGTCACTTTAGCTTTACGAAACCTGTAACAAATTGCGCGGTGCACAGGAACTCACACTGCTGCGACGGCGCCGCACCATGGCCTGAAGGCTCGGCGCGTTTTGGCTGAAGTTAGATGCCATGAACATTGAAGGTGCAATACATGACTGCCTGAGAATGTGCAATACACGGCTGCAAGAATGCAGATGATTTTCTAAGCTGACCTCAGGCTTGCGGTGCCTTCGTCTGATCGTCCTATGCGAATTCACGGCGCGATTGATCTGCCCTCGGCCGCCTTCATGGTGTCAAGCGGCCATCGCTCCTAAGATAGACCTCTTCGAGGTGTCAAATCGTGCACGGCTTTGATTTGTCCTTTCGAAGATCTGCCATGACTTTGGGTCCAAAATACTTCACCTAACGGCGCACTGTCTTATAGGCCACCAAGATCTTACGCTCAGTCAGCAAATCCTCGACGTCAAGGAACTTAAGCATGAACCGAAGATAGAGCCAAATTGTGTGATGGATGATCTCAGCCGGGAAGTGATAACCGAAATAGCTAATTTTAAGAAATTTGATCGAAACGTCGAGAGGGATAGAGGAAACTCCGAAGCTATCGAGGCTAGGGGGTGGCGAGTATTGACGATTTGGGAGTGCGAGACTTCTGCGCTTGACGGGCTTGAGAAGCGACTGCGTCAGTTCTTCGGTCTCTGAAGCCGCCAGAGCGGCGGTCTATGAAGCGCCGCCTATACTAGCGTAACCCACGTTTGATCCCGACGCAAGACGCAAAAAGTGCATCGCAGGCCGCGACCGCGCCGCCTATCGAAAATCTTATTTTCCACTTTCCGAAGTCGCACTTATTCTGCAAGTTAGCCGGAGTGCGGTGTACCGCCAGCGCGACAGCGGCAAGCTTCCAATCGTTGTGATCGGAAAATTCCAGTACGTTTCGCGCCAATGGATCGAAGCCGATGCCTGATTGCCCGTTGTGATCGCGGCATGATTCGATCACTCACCTCCACGCAAAAGCCTTCCGAAAGCGACCTTGCAAACTCCTGCCTGGCGTTTGGCATGCGCCGATGCAATGGTGGCAGCGTCGTTTTCCTATGACTCTGGCGTAGGCTGCATATCAACGGCAAAGCCCGTTTTTATCGACCATAACAGAATACGAGGGTGTTTGGGAGGGTCAGCTATGACCTGTTATTCATCGGCTGGCAAACCCATGGCCTATTCGGGTGATGTGCGCAAACGCAAAACGATGTATCATGTTATACAATAATGAATGTTTAATTGTATTTATCAGCCACGCCGGATGCGACACTTAGCGCAGGGTCGGCATAAAATACTTTATAAAAAGGGGACTGGAGTGGGCATTCTAGTCATTGTGGGCGTCCTATTTGGTATGATTCTTGGGCAATTCTTTAAGTGTTTTGTTCTTTTTCCAGCTTACGGTCTCGCCATCGTTCTGGTTCTCGCCAGCCCCTCGTACATGGAGAACAGCCTTCTCGGAGGGTTTTTCCAATTCGTCGTGCTGACTACAAGCCTCCAAATTGGCTACGTGATCGGATCGGTCACGTCCAACTTCCACCGTGCATCTAAGCCTTTGAAGAACGGTGCGCTTCCTCTTGTCCAAACGCGACCGTCAAGCAACGACGCCATGACTTTGCCGATTGCGACCACCGGCGAACTTCTAATCGACCACACGAGGCCACCATGCCGCGCAAAGAGATCATTGGCGGTCCACTGATAGGACTCGATCCTTTTTCCCCAATCCCCGAAGAGCAACGCGGCGTCATACATTGCAGCGTCCCAAGCTATCGGACTGACCTCCAACGGCCGTTCCGCCACGATAGCGAGCCAAGTCTCACGGAGCTGCGCCAGCGGCCTATCCAAGCCGAACGGTGCCTCCATGGTGATCTTCGGGTGCGGTAACGG
>PLUZ01000357.1 GCA_003162995.1 Methylocapsa sp.
CAACGGCGCGACAGGCTGCTTCTTCTGAACGCCTTCGCCATCGTTTTATTGACGCTTCTGGGCGCGGCCGGCGAGAGCCTCGGCATGGACCGCCATCTCAAGGTCAACACCGCCAAACACAGAACCCATTCGTTGTTCCGGCAGGGCTGCATGCTCTATGAGCTGATCCCAAACATGCCGGAGGCCAGTCTGCGGCCACTCGTTGCGCGGTTTCGCGAATATCTGAATCAACACGGAGCGTTGAATCAAACGTTCGCGCTCGTGTGAAAAATGAGGGGATGGCTGAGGGATACGAGAATAAAGGTTATAATGGAATTAAAATCGATCCTGATGAGGCTATTTCCGAACTGAATTACCGACTTAGGGAGGGAGGTGTTGGCTACCAGTTTGAGAATGGCGTCATCATTCGCATGGATAGTCAGTTTGTTCACGCGGAAATTACGAAAAAGGCACTTTCACTCCTCAGCTCCGAACAATTCTCAGGCGCGGAAGAAGAGTTTTTGTCTGCCCATAAGCATTATCGTCATGGCGAGCACAAGGACGCCATAGTGGACGCGGGCGCATCCTTCGAAAGCACTATGAAATCCATATGTGATACGTTTCAGTGGAAATACGAGAAGGGCGCCAGAGCTTCGGACCTCATCAAAGTACTCAGGGAGCACCAACTTTTTCCAGACTACCTCGACAAATCCTTCGATCAATTGGTGGCCATCCTCAAGTCTGGGCTTCCCGAGATTCGAAATAACGAGGGAAGCCACGGACAAGGAAGCGTACCGAAACGAGTCCCGACCCACGTCGCCGCATATGCTATTCATCTTGCCGCGACAAACATCGTCTTCTTAGTCGAGTGTACGAAAGATTTGCAGGCCCAACACTCGGGTTAGGATCGGAAGCGCAACCCAAGCGTGGCGAGTGCCGCCAATCCCGCCGAAATTACTGCATTCCAGCCGGCGAGCGATAGGCCCAGAATGCGCAGCGCAGCGCTATCGCAGCGCACCACCTTGACGGTTTCCAACTGCTTCAGGAAATCCGAGACCGAAGCGGCGCGATCGAGTGCGCCGGTGCACTCTGTTGGCCCCGCCCAAAAGCCCCATTCCACGCCCGCATGATAGGCGCCGAAAACCGCGCTCGCCGCGAAGATCAGCACAAGGACCACGAAGCCCGCGCGCATTAAAGTTTTTGAGCCTCGCGCGGCGAAGAAAAGCGTGAGCACTGCTATCGGAATGGCGGCATAATAGGGAATGCGCTCCTTAAGGCAGAGTTCGCAAGGCGCGTAACCCAAGGCCTCGAAGATGAAAGCTCCCGTGATCGACGCGGCCGCAATCGCCAATATGGCGAGAGCCATGAAAAAGGGCGTTCTGATGCTCATTGCGGCGGTCAAATCACACGCGCGGCAATCCAGAAGCCCACAACAATCGCAGCCGCGAGGATCGCCAAAAACCAGCCGAAATATTTATCGAGCAGCGCTTTGATCGGCTCGCCGTAANNTCGAGAAGCGCCTTGATCGGCTCGCCGTAATGCTTGAGGAGAACCGCGATAAAGAAAAACCGCGCCCCGCGCGTGAGAAAGCACAAGAGAACGAACAGGGGCAGACTATAAGCCAAAAGCCCGCTGGTGATCGTCACGATCTTGAAGGGAATCGGCGTGAAACCCTTAAGGAGGATAACTGCCCAGCCCCATTGCGCATAAAGAAGGCGCAGTTGATCAACACGCGCGCCATAGCCGTAGAGATTGATCAGCCATTTCCCGACCGTCTCGAACAAAAACGCGCCGATCGCATAGCCGAGCATAGCACCCGCGACCGAACCGACCGTGCAGATCAGCGCATAGACCCAAGCGCGCTTGGGCCTCGCGAGCGACATAGGGATCAGAATCGCATCCGGCGGCACCGGGAAAAACGAACTCTCCGCAAAGGCGATGGCACCGAGCGCCCAGGGGGCATGCTGGCTCTCCGCGAGGCTTAACGTCCAACGATAAAGCTTTTGAAACATGTTTTTCGCTTGGCAAGAGAGCATATCCGTGGCCAAAGGCGACGGAACAAGGATGCGTGAATTGGACCTTTGCTTATATCCCCTGGGTGCGTCATTCAAGCTGGACGGTTAAGAGTGGACGGCGCGAGCCCGCAGGTATCTTATATCCGCGTAGCCAGCAGGATTGGATCAAGACGCTTATGCCATGACGGATTTGATCTTCGTTTGCCACAAATCCACAATATGCCTTATGGAAATACCGGAATGCGCCATCACTGGTTGATTGGAACAATAGTGACGTTGAACCTCTGCGCCTCCGCGATTTCGGCCGAGCCCGCTCTTAGGCGGACCGGCGCGCCATGGCCGGATACCCTGCTGGCGCGGGTCGAGGCACTCGCTTTGATCGAGACGCTCAACGCCAGCCTTCTTTGTGCCTCCTGTACCGCGACCGAAGTTCTCACCAAATGGTGCGCCGATCACAAACTGGCGAGCGAACCGGTGGTCCACGCAAGGCGGATCACGGGTACAGAGAAGCCTGTCTCGCCTGAGCAGCGGCGAAGACTTCACGTCGGCCCCGAAGAGGAGGTCACCTACCGGCATGTTGAGCTTACCTGCGGCGACCACGTCCTGGTCGAAGCTGAAAATTGGTATGTGCCAAGCCGGGTCGGGCCGGATATCAACCATCTGCTGATTACAACCGACACGCCTTTTGGCCGTGCGGTGCGGGATTTAAAGCCCGCACGCGAGAATTTTTCCGTTGAGATGTTTTGGAAGCCTCTTCCGGATGGCTGGGAGCTTGCCCCACCCGCTGACGAAAACCCCGAGGCTGCTTTGGAGATACCCTTGCGGCTTTTCCAGCATCGCGCCTTGATTTACAATGCGGCCCACGAGCCTTTCTCCGAAGTCAGTGAGATTTACACCAGGGAAATCCTGGCGTTCGGACCGCCGTAAGGGTTAGCCCCATGGCCGCCGC
>PLUZ01000562.1 GCA_003162995.1 Methylocapsa sp.
TCGGAAGCCTTTTGCGCCGAATGTCCCTAAAATCCCGACTCGCCAGCATCGCTGCAACAAGGCCCCGGGAACCCAGAGAACGTCGAATTGTTCGGGATCCTCGAAGCAATGCGGCGCCTGGAAGACAAACCCGTCGAGGGTCTTCACGGTGCCGGGTTTCGTCGCTGTCAGGCGCACCTCGATCTCGACGCCCGACTTTTTCAACGACTGTTTCATCCAGTTGAACATCTCGTGAGGACCGGCGACATCGAGCAGGTCGACGCCGTCATAAACGGGCATGCCGATGATCATTGGCGTATTCTTTCCGGGGCTGGAGACAAGCGTGCCGTTTGGCGGCGGCGCCAGAACGGGTGGTCCGGCCAGCGCGCCTCTACGGCATAGAAATCGCGCAATACCATTTGATAGGAAGCGAAGGACGCATGAACCCAGGCGCGGTAGCGGTCGAGGCCCTTTGGGTCTTCGCGCAGCAACCAGTCCGCGACGGCATAGGCGGCGTAAACCCCGCCGCGCAGCGCGTTGACGATGCCCTGACCACAGATCGGATCGGTGGCGAAGGCCGCGTCACCAGCGGGCAGCAGGGGTAGGCCCGGCTGCGCCTCAGTCAGCCGCGAATTCGCGGCGAGGACATGTGGCCCGTCGAGCGGTCCGTCCCCGTTCGTCACAGCTTCCACGTAGCGGGTGTTCGCCAGCCGCGCACGGAACCCCTCCGCCGATCGCAGCCCGAGCGGCCGGATCTGCTCCGCGTCGGTCATGCAGGCGACGACGCGCCGTCCGCGCGGCAGGCAGGCGGTATACCACCACCCCGCCTCGAAACTTTCGATCAGCAGTTCGTTGCGTTCGGTCTGGCTGTCCGGCGCGAAAGCGAGGCAGCCAACCAGCCGGTCAAAGATCACCGGCGATGCGGTCATCATGCGAGACAGCGCCGCCGCCCGTCCGGTCGCGTCGATGGCGTAACGCGCGGTCAGGACGGCGCCGCTTTTCAGGGTCACGGTCAGACAGCCACCGGTTTGCCGGCACCCCGCAATCACGCCGGTCTCGAAACGGCTGAGACGGGCGGCGGCTGCCTCGGTCAGACTCTGTTCGAAAACCCTGCGATCAAGCTGCCAAGCGGTATCGGAGCCCAGGAAGAAATACTCATTCGTGGCAATATGCAGTGCACCCCAGGCGCTGACACTCCGGTGCGCGGGCTTGTGTCCGCTGGAGAGGAATGTCGGCCACAGTCCGAGGTGACGCAGGATGGGTGCGATCGACGGCGGGACCGTGTCGCCGGCCTTCCTCGCCCCGCCATGACCCGCATCGATAAGACAAATCCGAAGGTCCGGCGCGTAATCCGCCAGCGTAATGGCGGCCGCGCATCCGGCGGGGCCCGCGCCGGAGATGACAACGTCATAGCTGGCCGGGCCCATGCGGGATCAGTCCTGACGGACTGCGTAGAACGAGCAGACCACGCCCGCCGGACTAACGGTTCCTGGACTGCCCGCGGAGTGCGGAATGGTCCGGATGATCGAGCCCACGATCGCCGGCCGCTGCTCGACGCCATTCGGCCAGGGCGGTATGACATAGGCGCTGTAATCGTATATCCATTCTTCGCCCGAGACGACACCGCGGCCCTGGAACCGCACGGACCACGGCGTTCCGTAGCCGATCGCCCCGTTCAGGGTCAGCGACCAGCCGGGGCCGAAGATACGGCCGCAGAAAACCCCCATAGGCGCATCATCTATGGTGATCGTGCCTCGGCCGAATTCGAGATTGTTGAAGGCGGTCGACAGGTCCGGATCGTTCAGCAGGCTCCGGTAGGACCATTGGCCAACCAGGCTGCCGATGTCGGGATGTTGCGGCATGAACGCTCTCTCAACTGGTGGGCGTGGGGGTATCGGCAGGCCCGATGACCAGGTTGCCCTGGTCGTCGGTAGTTTTCTTGAGGAACTTCAGGCTCGCCCAGGCCGTGACCATTTGCAGATCGCCGGCGTTGTTTGTCGCCGTCGGCGACCATGGCCCGCTGTAGGACGGCTGTTGGTCGACGTATTCCGTGACGTAAACCGGCCGGTGCGCGGGCCACCAATAGGTGAGTTGCGGGTCCGGCTTGGCCGGATCGCCGGTCGAGTCAGGGTTGATAGAATTCCACCCTGAATAGCTAACGTCGATCGGCTGGTTCGTGCACTCGTTGAAATCGGACTGCCAGGGCACCGCGCTATATTTGGTGAGGTCGCCGGGTTCCAGACCGGTCTTGAGATCTGCCACCGTGGCGGGCTCGCTTCCCGGAACCCCGGATGGCTGACTGAGCGCGCCAGGGGACGGGGACGGCGCGTGATGGAACCGGTAGGCCGCGCTATAAATCGCGAAATTCCTGACAATCCACGACACCTCGCCGCCTGGGCAGAACGAACCGCCCAAGCCGCTCGACAAAGCGCCGCGATCGAGCGCCCGGCCCGGTCCCTTCAGCATCGGGCCGGGAACGATATCTTCGGTCTTTTCGTTGACGAACAGGCCAGCCGCCCATTGGTCCAGCAGGAACAACATCGTATCGGTCAGGCGCAGGAACTTGGACGGCGCGACGTTGCTCAGCGGATTGTCGCCACATAGCCACGGAATCAGATAAAGCAATTTACCGTTCTTATCCCGCTGGCTGCTGGCCAGCCATTGATTTTCTTGATGAGACCGCCTGACGATGCCTGCGATGAACTCCCGCACGGCGCGCCGGCGTTCCCGGTCGCACGGATCTTCGCCCTCATGCGGTGGGATCGAAATTACGCTTTCGTCGAGACGGCCGCCCCGGCCGGTGTTGTGCGGATTGCTGCCATGGAACGCGTCTTTATCCATCACCAGCCCGTAGTCGTTTGGATCGCTGAGGATCGGCCAGATGTCGCGGTAGAAAAAGGGCCGGAACGCGGGATTCCACCAGGCCTTGCGGCGCCAGCGGTCGAGATCGGCAGGGGCCGGCGCGGAAGTGAACGGCGGTTCGCCATAGATGTAGGGGACGGCTGCGAATTGGCGGACGGCGATGTCGAATGCGATGTCGTCCAACGTCACGATATCGACAATTTCTGGCACGTAGCGTGGATAGGCGACGACAACCCAGGCCGGATCGTCCACCGGAAACGTCGCCAAGAGCTCTTCCTTCGGCAGGTCCTTCGGCGGGTCCAGCCCGGAGATCTTGCGGATCGTGCAGATGAGGCGAGCGGAAACCGGCCCGTCCGATATATCGTCAAACCAGCCGTCGTTGTTGGCATAGGTTTCGATTTTTGGGTTGCCGAAACCGGTTAGCATGCTGCCCGAATTGCCAAAGCCGCCCAGCACCAACAGGCGATTATGCGCGCTTGCCTGGGTGCAAATCGCCTCGCCGAGGGAAGTAATGGAATTGGGCGTGAGCGGCGGCGGGAAGAAGGCCGGCGGCCGGCTGCCGTCGAACTGTGCCCGGTTTTTGGTTTTGACGGCGACACTGCGCGGGCCAGGATCGATGATCAGGCGCTGGCGTTCCTCGGTGTCGGTTATATTAGCGTTCCGTAACTTGTGGTCGGGGCCGTAGCCGTGCTCGCCATCGGTTTGCTTGAACTCGTACCAACTGGCTTTCTTGTTGGCGAGGTAAACCGTCCAACTTATGTCGTTGACCTGCACGGTCTGTAGTTGGCCATTCTTCTGGTTGACGATGTCGAACGTATCGCCGATGCGGATTTCGCGCCCGTCCGGGTTGTTATCGTCGTAGACGAAGACGGCGAACCGGGCGGCCTGGCGGCGAATGCTGCCGTTGCTGTCCACGAAGCTTTTTACCGGCTGCTCGACCCCATCCGCGTTGACGATGGGGTTGCCGTTCTGGTCGCAATCGATGGGAAACCTGCCGCGCTGCTCGGACGCGATGCAGAACGACGTGGGGCTGTTGCCAAGACGTGCAATGCCGATGGCCGGATGGATGCTGAACCGCGCGATCATGGCTGGCGTTCCTTGAAGTTGGTCAGTCGAAGAAGTTTAGCGACACCGCGCCAAGATGGAACGCGTCGGTAGCGGGCGAGCCGTCGTGATTGAGCACTAGAAGATTGACGTGAATGTTGCTTTCACCTACCGTGAGAGCCTTAACTGCGGCGGTGGCGTCGAGCACGAAGTTCGTCGGCGTCTTTTGCGGCCTCGGCCGAAGATCGAAACGATCTTGCGACCGCACCGGCGCATCGCAATGGCCCGGACCGCCCACGCACTCGCCCATGAACGTGCTGATCTGTCCGACGTAATGCGGATTGCCGCGTGTTGGCGTCTGGATGCTCGCGTCCGGCTGGTTCAAAAAGACGCGGATACAATAGCCGGGCCGCATGGCATATCGGATCGCGTGCAGGCGCACCTCCGCGCGGCGATGCCGGACCAGAACTTCGGGATGAACCCGGGCAGGCGCCGAGTGGAAGAGCTGGATCGGCGTGTGCGCGTTGGTCTGAAACACGTGCGAAGCCAGCATGTATTCATAGCCGAGGTTTCGCGTACTTGCCATGTCCGAAACGTCGTAGGACCAGGGTGGCAGGTTGGCCGATGGGTCATCCGGACCGGCGCCCGGGAAACGCTTCTGCCACTCCGCCCAGAGCCGGTCGACATTGGCGTGATGCGCCCAGAAGATGGGGTCCCGCGCGGTGCGGCCGGGATCGACCATGTCGCCGGTTAAAAACTCGTTGTTCTGTCCAATGGGCCAAGTGGGCGGGCAGTGGCCGCCGGAATAATTATGGATCAGGTTATGAATCGTTTCCAGCGCTCCGAAAAATTGGTCCGACATCGGACCGCTTCCGAATTTGAAAAAGTCGCCGATGTTCAGAATGCGCTCGACATCGTCCTGCGTGGGATAGGCCTCGAAGATCAAATCCTTGTTGCCGCCGGGCCAGCGGCGCCAGTGCCACAATGGATTAATGTCGGCGAGTACGGCGATAATGGCTTTGTCGCTCGTGGGGTCAACGCCGAATTGAATATTGGCATCTGCGAACAGCCGCGCACCGGAACAGTATTTGGTGCCGAGTTTTCCTTGCAGCGCGGTGAGGGTGTCTTGCGTGACGTGGCCGCCATCTTTAAGCGTCTTGAGCCCATCTTCATCGATCCAGCACTGAAATGGCTCCGGCACCCACCCATTATCCCTGGCGTCATAGGGGTTCGTCACCCCCACCCCCATATCACCGATCGAGATTTTTACGTTTTGGACGTCGGCCGCCCAGTCCCAATAGGGCAAGGTGACGGACGGATCGATGTCCTGGAGCGCCTTCTCGAAGCCGTAAAGATAGGCCCGATGCCAGCTCAGGAACTCCTCCCACCCATGCTGGCATTGGTTGGCATGGATTTGCGCCCAGTACGCGAAACTCCTTTGGTCCAGTGGGTAATCGTCGAGCTTGCGCATCTCGCGGATTGCCCCGCGCAGCCTGCGCAATTCGTCGTCCGGAAGGCAAACAACGTTCTTGCGGGCTTTCAGCGTGCCCGTTTCATGGGCGAGCTGATTGACGGATCCGGTGAACTCCGGATGCGGCGCAAGACCAGCGCTGAGCGCATGCCGGGTGGCCTCTGCGGCCACAGTGCCGGCCGGCGCGCTGTCTTCCTCGGGCGACGGACAGCCCGCGGCGATCCACCCTTCGATCAGTTGGATATCCGGCTCAGCCACGCGGGCGCCACCCCAGGGCAATGGCGGGAATTGTGTGCCGTCGAAGGGGAATTGTCCTCGCAGGCCGCGGATCAGCCCCGCCTCCCCTGACACTGCGGCTGAGGCCTGACGCGGCGCCGGCGCGGGGTGATGACAGCAGGGCGCCGTGGCAGCGGGCGCGGTGGGCGCGGCGGCAGGTCCGGTTCCGCCCGAAGCGCGCATCATCGCTATGCCGTACAGTTCCATTTGACGCAACTCTGGTAACGGTAGGTTCCAGAATTTGCCGTAGCCGCCGTAATCGGCATGCGCGGAACCGGCGGCCGCCTCTATGATCCGGCGAAATCGTTCCAAGCGCGACGCCGGCGCGCCACCTTCCGTTCCGGCCGTGGCAGACATCGTGAATTCCTCCGTAGCCGCGAGCTTTTCAGTGATGCGTATCCATGTCCATCCGCAACGGAACGGCTTCTGCCTCGATGCCTTTGACGACCTGCATCAATCCAGAATATGGCAGTGCGACGGGGCGGGATGCCTCCTTTGTTCGCTGCCGGCTCGCGAACGGTGGGTCAGCGACCGCTGGTCAGTCGTTTTCTCCCCGCCATATTGCGATGATTGTCATTTGGCCTTCTGCGAGAACAGCCAGGAAAAATCGGCGGTCAGCTGGCCGGATGATTTTGGGGCGGTTTTCGAGATGTGGATACCGGCCGAGGAATGGCAACCCACGCAGCTCTCGGTGCCAAAGACGGGTGTGCCGTCGGCAACCGGCGTGCCGGGTGGAGGGTTCGGCACTGGCGGACATTGGACGGAGTTCGGCACTTCCTCTTGCTGGCAGGCCGGCTGAACACCTGTCTGGAAGTAGGTCTCCATGGTGATGTTGGTCAGATAGACTGGAGTCGGATTGCCGCCCGGCTTGTTGGTGATCGCACCCGGCAGACCGGCGGTCCATGGCGTCGGCGCAGCGGCCGGATCGGTCGGCCATTGCGTGTCGATCAGTTGGTAGTATTGCAACGGTGAACCGATTTTCGCGAGTACCGACTCGGCTTCGACGTTGAGGTCCCGCTTGTCATTGGGAATTGGGATTGCTCGGACGGCCTGCGTTTTCGGGCTCGGTACCCAGTTGCCATTTTTTTTGGAAGGCTCCTGGTTCTGCACGCAGGTCGGGCAGCCGGGGTCGAAGAAGGAGGGCTTTAGTTTGGGGTGCGCTACGGGATCCACATCGAGATTGTCAACCTGCTCGAAAGTCGACCAGATCCACTGTGGCGAACTTTTGCTCTTGTGAGCGATGTGCATTCCGACGAGCCCGACGCGAACGTTCTTGTCGACCTGCTGGTCATTCACTGCCGTGGCGACGACCGCAGGCATGCTGAGATAACGGGCCGGATCATCGCCCGCCTCGAGAATCTTCCATGCGAGCTTGACCTCGAAAGCGCCGCTCAAATCCTCGGTATCGACGCCGGATGGAAGATCGACCCCCTTGTGTGTTTTCGAGAACTCGATCTGACCGTCAATGCTGTAAAGCTTGTTCTCGCAAATGTACCTCACCTCGTGCGGGTCAATTAAGATTTCATAATAGACGAAATTGCCATTTTGGTCGACGAGCGGACCGGTGAACGCCTGGTTGATATCGTCCAATGGCTTAATCGGGCTCAGTTCACCAACCGCGGAAATATTGCCAAGCAGGAGGGTCTTCCGCTTGTCGAAGTCGGCGGTAAGCTTGAACGGCTTCAAGCCGGGAGCGAGGGGAACCGCTGTATTTCGCGTCAGAGAAAGTGCGAGTTCGGCGGCTGGCTTGCCGCAAACTGGCGGCGGCGTGCCGCCAGGCAGGAAGATGTCCGTGCTATTCGTCCACAACGTCCAGGCGGGCGGCGCCCCGGAACTATCCTTGACGTCGGCAAGTCTGTGGCCTTGATCGTCCGTCGGCCAGTTGAGCGACAGGAAGGCCTGCCACGACCACAGGTCGAATAGGCGCTGGACTTTCGCGAATTCCTGCTTGGCTTCGAGCTGCTTCTTAATTTCCGTATCGACATCGCCCGGGAGCCCGAGCGTCAGAAGCTGCCTGAAATTCGGGAAATCCGCAAGGTATGCTGGCCGATTTTCGGCCACCGCCGGCTGCGCCGCCGTGAGAGCGGCAGTTGCCACCGCCGCGACGAAGATGTGCTTTGACAAATGAATAGACGCCATCTGGAATCCTCCCCGGTCGAAACGCCGTTACGGGCCACGACGTCCGCGTGGCTTCTACTAAGGCCAATGGTGCAGCGACAGTTATCTTTTTATTGTATATTTATCTCAGCATTATGGCCGATATCGCCGGGGATGTCCCGGTCATTGT
>PLUZ01000200.1 GCA_003162995.1 Methylocapsa sp.
TGGATGGACCGCGCCAATGAGGCACAGGCGACCCAGCCGCATTGGATGACCCCGATCACGACCGTCACCCCGCGCCTTGAGCAAGAGTTCAGATATGATCAATATCAAGAATTCCTGCAAAATGGCTCGGAGATTAACAATTATTTCGCCGGCAAAGGCCTCGAACTCATTCCGACGGTCAGCAATGAAATCCTGATCAATGTGCCGCCCGACCAAGCACGGCTCTCGGAGGGAAGCAAGGTCACACCCGCAACCGGTTTTGGCGATGGGAACTTCGTTACCATCAAACAGCGGATTCTCAGCGCCAATGAAGAAAATGGAAACTATATTCTGAGCGCTTTTCTGGGAGCTCAGGCGCCGACCGGTATTACCGCCTTCACCAACAGGCCAGCTTGGATTGTCACTCCAACGCTCGCCGGCGGCTGGGGCATAGGGGATTTCGATGTGCAGGGAACGATTGGCTATACGCTCCCCACCGACGAGCGGAACCACATCGGCAATACACTCCTGACCAGCGTGACCGCCCAATTTCATTTTCTGGAATATTTCTGGCCGGAATTTGGCTTCAACGACACACAATGGACGAGCGGCACGCGCGCCGGCAGGAACCAGCTCCTTGCGAGCGTGGGTATTATGTTTGGCCGTTTTCAGATCCAAGATCGGGTAAAGTTCAACTTCGGCATCGCTTATCAAGACGCGGTCGTGCCCGATCATGCCATAACCAGTCCCCTGACACCGCTTTATAATCATGCGTGGATTCTCAGTGCGCGCATGACCTTCTGACCGGAATTTGCCGTGGCAAGTGGCAGAGCTTTACTTTGCCACTTGCTCAAAACCCCGCGATCCCAACGTTTTAACCGTTTGGAATTATTTTGAGCAGTGCTGCGATCGGTTCCGGCGAGATGGCGAGCGCCGAGCTGAAAGGGAATTCATGTGAGGCGATCAAGCCGAGCACGACGACGACACCCGTAGTGAATATCACCATTGCCGCGATATGCGGGCGCGCCCGTCCAAGATGCACGATGGCGACGCTGACCTGTCCCACCAGCGCAATCAGCAAGACGCTCATCCATTTGAAGCTTTCCGAATAGTCTGCGCTGAGGAGGAGCCGCTCGTAGCGCGCGTCGCGAATTTTCAAAGCCGTGTCTAGCATCACGCGCGTGATCGCCGGGCTGCTCTTTGGCTCAGCTTCTAAGTTCGCGACGGCCTCGAGCATTTGATCTTGCGCGCTTTCCGCTTCCGGAGCGGCTTCACCACGCGCCATGGCGGGCCATTCTTTTTCGACGACGGTGGACACATAGGTACGAATGGTGTGGTCGATCGGAAGCGCCGGCAGGCCAGAGGTATATAGCAAATCATAAAGGGAAGTGAGGTTCGCGGCCTCGCTTCGGACGGCGGCCGCGGCGCGGCGGCTGCGATCCCAGACGTCATTTGCAAGAAAGCCCACGAGGATCCCGAAGATCACGACCATCCCAGCGAAATAAGGCGGCACGACACCTACGAAACTTTGGACCCATGCGCCTGTCAGGCGGCCGAACGATAAATAAATCAAGATGATCGCAGAGGCGCTGTAGAAACCGGCCAAGCACAGCCAAAGGGCGGGGAGCGGCAGCGACAGCCATGTATCAATCAAGTTCATGTCCTGCCCGTCTCACTCCGCGGCGGCTGTCGCACCGCTGTTGAGAGCCTCCGCCCCGGTTTCGAATTGCAGCTTGGCGAGGCGTGCGTAAAGGCCATCCTTGGCGACAAGCGTCTTGTGCGTGCCTTCCTCGATCAAGCGGCCATTGTCGAGAACGAGAATCCGGTCGGCTTCGAGGACCGTTGCGAGGCGATGCGCGATCACAAGGGTTGTGCGTTCCGACATCACTCTTGCGAGGGCTTCCTGAACCACGGCCTCGTTTTCGGAATCGAGCGCGGATGTCGCTTCGTCAAGAAGCAGAACGGGAGCCTCCTGCAAAATCGCCCGCGCGATGGCAATCCGCTGCCGCTGCCCGCCTGACAATGTCACCCCGCGCTCGCCAGCGAGCGTCGCGTAGCCCTGCGGCAAGGCGCGGATGAAATCATCGGCGGCGGCCCGCTTTGCCGCGTGGCGCACGGCGTCATCGCTCGCCTCTGGGTGGCCATAGCGGATATTGTCGGCGATCGAGGCGGCGAAGATCACCGGGTCTTGCGGAACACTCTTGATCCGCCGACGCAACTCGGCCGGATCGACGGTCTTGATGTCGATATCATCAAGCAGGATTCGGCCAGAGGAGGCATCGTAGAAACGCGAGAGAAGCTGGAACAAAGTGGTCTTGCCGGCTCCGGACGGCCCGACGATGGCAACCATTTCTCCAGGCGCTATCTTGAAGGAGAGGCCGTGCAAGGCGGAGTCTTGCGGCCGTGTCGGATAAGCGAAGGTGACATTCTCGAAGGTGATTTCGCCCCGGCTGGGCACGGGCAGCACAGCGGCATTGACCGGCGCGACAATCTTTGGCCGCACGGCAAGAATTTCGGCGATCCGGCCAGCGGCTCCGCCGGCGGCGGCGATTTCGCCCCAGACTTGGCTCAATTCGCTCAAGGCGCCCGCCGCTAAAATGGCGTAGAGCACGAATTGCGACAAAAGCCCGCCCGTCATGCGGCCTGCGAGAACGTCTTGCGCGCCAAACCAAAGCACGCCCACGATGCTGGCAAAGACGAGGAATATGACGGTGATCGTGAGGATCGCGCGAGAACGTGCAGCGTTGCGCGCGGCGGCATAGGCTTCCTCCACGGCGGCGCCAAAGCGGCGGCCAGCGGCGGGCTCGGCGCCAAAGGCCTGCATGACGCGGATGGCCGCGAGACTTTCCGCGGCATAGGCGCTGGCCTCCGCGAGTGTATCCTGTGCCGTTCGGGACCGCTTGCGCACCAGGCGGCCGGAGGCGACAAGCGGCAGCACGATAATCGGAATGGCAAGGAGCACCGCGGCGGACAGCATGGGGCTCGTATAGACCATCAAGGCGATGGCGCCGACGAACAGGAAGAAATTGCGCAAGGTGACCGCCGCCGTGGCGCCGAAGGCAGCCTTCATTTGCGTCGTATCGGCGGTGAGCCTCGAGAGGAGTTCCCCGGTTCGCGCGCTGTCGAAAAACTCAGCGTCAAGCGAGCAAAGATGCCGGAAGACATCGGTTCTGAGGTCGGCCACGACTCGTTCGCCGAGAGTCGTGACAAAATAAAATCGCGCTCCCGAAGCCAGCGCGAGAACCCCGGCGACCGCGATGAGGGCAAAAAAATACGTGTTGATCAAGCCCGCGCTTTCAGCCGAAAAGCCGAAATCGATCATGCGCCGGATCGCCAGCGGCACCGCCAAGGTTGCCGCCGCCGCTACCGTCACCGCGAACAGCGACGCAGCAATGCGCGGCTTGTAGCGCAAAAGATAGGGCGTGAGCTGCAAAAGCGCGCGCGGGGAGGGTTTCTTCTCGGCTCCGGCGGAGTTCGCCGCGGGGGATGTGCTATCGTTCTTCATGGTGCGACTATAGCAAGATCTTTGGCTAGGGAATGCGAAATTTTCTTCCTCCTTGGCGTTTGCGTCCCCTTCATAGCGATGAGGCAGGCCAAGGGAAATCTGAATTATTCGTAATAATTGTACGGATTGATGAAACCTCGATATTAAGGGATATTCCCGGCCCGCCGAAGCAGATACAGGTTGCGACGATTTTAGCGGAGGTCAGGCGGAGTGGCGGCGGACAAGGTTCTGGTCACGGGAGCTTCGGGCTTCGTTGGGTCCGCCGTGGCGCGTGCGCTGATCGGGTCTGGCTATCATGTCCGCGCTTTGTTGCGGAAAACCAGCAAGCGGGTCAATCTCGCGGGCCTCGATGTCGAGATTGTTGAAGGCGACATGCGCGACGCGGCCGCGGTCGCGCGGGCGATTGCCGGCACCCGTTTTTTGTTCCATGTCGCCGCCGATTACCGGCTCTGGGCCCGCAAGCGGGAAGAGATTTTGGTGAACAACCGGGAGGGGACACGGCTTCTCATGCAAGCGGCGCTCGCGGCAGGGGTGGAGCGCGTCGTCTATACAAGCAGTGTGGCGACCCTCGCTTGTGCGGCGAATGGCGGGTCGGCCGACGAGACGATGCGGCTGAGTGAATCCTGTGCGATCGGGGCCTATAAGCAAAGCAAGGTTGCCGCCGAGCGGGTCGTCGAAACATTGATCGGCCGCGAGAATTTGCCGGCCATCATCGTGCATCCGACGGCGCCGATTGGGCCGCGCGACCAGAAACCGACGCCGACAGGCCGGGTCATCATCGAGGCGGCATCCGGCCGCATTCCGGGGTTCGTCGACACCGGCCTCAATCTCGTGCATGTCGACGATGTCGCAAGCGGGCATCTCGCCGCCTTGCGGTTTGGCAAACCCGGCGATCATTATATTCTCGGTGGCCAAAATGTGTTGCTCGCGGAGTTTCTTGGCCAAATCGCGGTCATGTGCGGGCGGCGGCCGCCCAAAATCCGCCTACCGCGCCGGTTACTCTATCCCTGTGCCGTCGCGGCGGAGGTCATGGCGCATGTGACGCGGCGGGAGCCGTTCCTAACCATCGATGGACTGCGCATGTCGAAGCACCGGATGTTCTTCAGTTCCGCGAAAGCCGAACGCGACCTCGGCTACAAGGCGAGACCCTATCCCGAAGCGCTCAAGGAGGCTTTGGCGTGGTTTCGCGACAATGGGCAATTGCGATGACGCAGGACTTGCCGCTTGAGCCTTCGAAGACGCACCGGGGCGAGAACTTTCCCGTTGCCTCCTTGCTTATTGCGCCAAAACATCGCTCCGTGATCCTTGCCTATTACCGTTTTGCCCGTGGCGCTGACGATGTCGCCGACAGTCCTTCGCTTGCGCCGGATGCCAAGCTTGCCTTGCTCGATCTGTTCGAGGCGACGCTGACCGGGGGGAGCGACAGAATCGAAGCCGCGCTGCCGCTTCGCGACGCTTTGGCCGCACGAAAACTTGAGCCCCGGCACGCGCTCGATCTGCTGCGCGCCTTCCGCATGGACGCGGTCAACCAGCGCTACGCGAACTGGTCCGAACTGATGGGCTATTGCGCCTATTCGGCGGCGCCAGTCGGGCGCTTTGTACTCGACGTGCATGGCGAAAGCGAATCCACCTGGCCCGCCTCGGACGCGCTTTGCACGGCGCTCCAAATTATCAATCATCTGCAAGACTGCGGCGCCGATTATCGCACTCTCGATCGCATTTATGTTCCGCAAGATGCGCTTGCCGCGCAAGGCCTAGGGCCGGACGCGCTCGGCGCCTCGAAAGCCTCACCGGCGCTGAGCGCGGTTTTGAAAACGCTGGCCCAGCAGAACGCGGCGCTTGTCGCGTTGGGCGGCCGTCTTCCGGCCGAGGTCCGCGATTTCCGCCTATGCCTGGAAACCGCCGTGATCGGGCGCCTCGCCCGCAGGCTCAATTCCCTGCTGCTCACACGCGATCCATTGAGCGAAAGGGTTCATTTGGGCAAGCCTGTCGCTCTCGCCTGGTCAGGCATCGGGATTGCCGATGGACTGCTGGCATTTTTCCGGCCGCGGCAAGTCGCGGCGGCCCCGGTCGGTGGCGAATGAGCGGCGCGTCCGGCCAGGCGGGGTCTGCCGATGCGTCCGCGCGCGCGCGCGGCAGCTCCTTCAATGCGGCGATGCGTATTCTTCCGCGCCCCCGCCGCGAGGCGATGTTTGAAATCTATTCCTTCTGCCGTGCCGTTGATGACATCGCGGACGAAGCGGGGCCGCGTCATGCCCGCTGGCAAGCGCTCGCCGGATGGCGGCGCGATATCGACGCGCTCTACACCGGCTTGGGGCCGCCAAATCCGGCGTTGCAAGGCCTCGCCAGGGCTATTCATACGTTCGGCCTGCGGCGCGAGGATTTTCGCGCCGTGATCGACGGCATGGAGATGGATGTCGAGGCCGATATCAGGGCGCCTGCTCTCGTGACGCTCGATCTTTATTGCGACCGGGTGGCGAGCGCGGTCGGCCGCCTTTCCGCGCGCGCTTTTGGGATGCCCGAGGCGGAAGGNNGAGGACGCGTCGATCGGCCGGCTCTATCTGCCGCGCGAGGACCTTTGCGCGGCAGGCATCAGCGAAATTGCGGAGCCGCGCGAGGTTCTCGCCAATCCGGCGCTGACGCAGGCCTGCGCGCCAACCATCGCGCGGGCAAAGGAGCATTTCGGCGAGGCGGACCGAATCATGGAGCAATGCCCCCGCGCAAGCGTGTGCGCGCCGCGAATCATGGCGGATGTCTATCGCGCTATTCTCGTCAGTTTGGAAAGGC
>PLUZ01000403.1 GCA_003162995.1 Methylocapsa sp.
GTTTTTTGGGCAAAAGGCTAAGATGAGGTCATAAAATTTTCAGGTGTGAGTGCTTGATGACTGGCGTCAGACCCGCGAAAGTCTGAAAGAATTTTTCGAATCGATAGCTCGCATGACAGCCTATGCCGGCGCATCGGAGAGGACGATCTAACAAGACCATGACGTTAATTCTTCATTCCGGAGCATGAAATGACAGGCGTCTCGGTGAAGCTTTCATTCCAGGCGGCAGGCCTTTTACATTAATGTCATATTCTTGAGCGAGTATATTCAAAAGCCGCTAATTTTCTAATTTTACTGGGACTTAGCGGCAAACCAGGCGGGAGCAATAATAGCAATGGTAGCCACAAAAGCCGATCATGAAGCCCAGAATGGTTCGAACGCGGCCGGACCTGCCGACGCGGCAGCCGATGTCACCGATACAAGTGACGAAACATCCGAGAACCTCGTCGCGACTGTCGCGACAATAGGGGTTGTCGGTGTCGGAGTCGCGGTTTTCGAAGCCGCCCTGCTGCCCGGTGTCGTTTTGGGGGCAGCCGCCGTTCTGGCGCCGAAATTTGTGCCGCAACTTGGCTCCGCCTTGAAACCGCTGTTCAAATCCACGGTGCGCGGCGCTTATAAAATTACCCAAAAGACACGCGAATTCGTGGCAGAGACACAGGAGCACGTTCAAGACATCGTCGCCGAGGTCGACGCCGAGGTCGACAAGAAGGGTGCTTCTCTGACGGAAGCTGCTCCCGCAGCGGCCCCGGGCGCTAAATGACAACGGCACCATCTTCACCGCCTGCGGCCGGGGCGTCCTCCGCCTCGGCCACGGAGCCGAGGCAAACCGCGCGCATAGCGAATGCGCGCGAAGGGGCGGCGCCCAAATCGGTTGACGCAAAGCGCACCAAAGGTTCGGCGACAAAATTGAAATTGCACGTGGCCCATCAAGTGCCGGGGCGGGTGCGAATGAAGGTAGCTTCGGCGAAAGGAAATCCCGAACTCTTAAAACAGATCGGCGAAACTTTCGGCACGATTCCAGGAATCGAGCGCGTCTCGGTCAATCCCGCAACCGGAAGCGTTGTGCTACATTACGATACGGATCGTCACGACGAGTTTCATGGGGGGTTGAAACGGCATTATCACTCGGCAGGCATCCAATGTTGCAGTCCCCCCAACACAGAAATAGATGTGCTCGCGAACAAGATCGCGGGTGAAGCAGATTTTCTTGCTCAAAATTCGCGTAGTGCGAAGGCGGTGGTGGACATCTTCAAGAAATTCGATCGGGAGATCAAGCTTGCCAGCGGCAACATGGTTGATCTTAAGATTGTGCTCGCCCTTGGAATCATCGGAATTACGGTGTTCGAAGTCGGCGCGAGCGCTGCAACACCGATTTGGCTCACTTTGACGATCTTCACAGTCAACCATGCCATAGAAATGCATCAACCGTACGGTCAGTCGGCGGCGGTCAGCGCTCCCGTGGTGATTAAGACACGGTGATACCCGCTTATATTCGAGTTTAGGACTGTCGCGCATGCAATTCGCGATTCGCCATTTCATGCGGGGACGGGTGCGTATTTATGCTCCAACGCTCTGTCGCCGGCGAAAGCTGGCGGAAGCCACTCTGACATGGTTGCGGAGCCACGACGCCGTCAGGCGCGCACGAATAAACTATGACTGCGCTAGTTTGATTGTCGAATATGAAGTCGCACACGAAGATTTGCTACGGTTGCTTATCGGCCACCTGCGTCTGATGGATTGGAGTGACCTTCGACGGCTCGTGACACCGGAGCAGGCTGCTGGAGAGCCGCAGCCGCTTGCGGCGCAAGATCTCATCGCTTCACCGCCGCTTGCGCCAAATCGCTTTCCTTTGATTTGGCCAACAATATCTCTCGTAATGACGTTTAGTCTCAATCCGATTGTACGCGCGATCAATGCGCCCTTGATGCTTTGGAATGCCTATCCGATCGCACTCCGGGCTTGGCGTATTTGGCGCCGCGAATCCCGCCTGAACGTCGACTTTCTCGATACCCTCGCAATCACCGCTTCGGTCGCCCAGAACCATCATACCGCTGGAGCCTTGATCACTTGGCTGGTCAAGCTCGGTGATTGGTTTCGCGATCTGACGATGGCGGGTTCCAAACGCGCCATTGGCGATTTGCTCGAGTTTCAATCAAAGACGGCCTGGATAAAGATTGATGGTTTGGTGGTCTCGGTTCCGGCGCGGGCGCTTAAAGTGGGCGACGAGGTCGTCGTCTATCCGGGCGAAGTGATTCCGGTCGATGGCGAGATCCTCGAAGGAACCGCTTCGATTGATCAAAAGACCATCACGGGAGAAGGACTCCCCGTAACGCGCGGCCGTGGCGAGGCGGTTTTCGCCGCGACTGTTATCCGCGATGGTCAACTCGCCATTAAAGCCATGCGCGTGGGCTCGGAAACGACAGCGGGACAGATTGTTCGCCTGATCGATTCCGCCCCGATTGGCGACACCCGTATGCAAAATCATGCGGAGAGACTGGCTGACCGTCTGGTCGTCCCGACGCTCGCGCTGGCAACTGGCGCTGCTTTTCTCTCAAGAGATTTCAACCGCTTTCTTTCCTTGGTGATCGTCGACTACGGCACTGGCATTCGTGTCGCGGCACCAACCGCCATGTTGGCTTCGATGACCCACGCGGCCAAGGCCGGCATCATCGCAAAGAGCGGCCGCCATATGGAGCGTCTCGCCGAAGTCGACACAATCATCTTCGACAAGACGGGAACGTTGACCCAAGGCGTACCTGCCATCATCGATCTCATCAACTATCAAGATCACATGACCCCAGGACATTTGTTGGGTCTCGCCGCAGCAGCAGAAAGCCGTCTTCAACATCCAGTCGCCGAAGCCTTGCGCGCCAGGGCCAAGGAATTGCAGGTCAACTTACCTGTTTGCGATGAGACACAATACCAAATTGGCCTTGGTGTCGAAGGGCAAGTGAACGGCTATTACATGCACGTCGGCAACGAACGCTTCATGCGGCAGAGTAACATTTGGATCGGCCAAACGACCACAGACCGAGCCAACCTCGACGAACAGGGTTATTCTTGCCTCTATATAGCGGTCGATGGAAAAATGGCTGGATTCCCCTATGCCGACCAGATCAGACCTGAAAGCCCATCCGTGATCCAACGACTGAAAGAAATGGGAATCAGGAACACCATCATGCTGACCGGTGACAACCCCGTCGTCGCACGCGCGGTTGCAGAGCGTCTCGGTCTCACGCACCACTACGCGGACATGCTGCCAGTCGACAAGGCGGAGGTCATTCAAAAGCTTCAGCGGGAAGGCAAAGTCGTCGCAATGGTTGGCGATGGAATCAACGATTCGCCGGCCTTGAGTTTTGCGGACGTGGGCATCGCCATGAAACATGGCGCGGAGGTGACGCACGAGTCCGCAGATGTTGTATTGATGGAAGACTCGCTCTGGAAGCTGGTCAAAGCTGTCGAAATCTCACGTGACTCAGTGACTCTTATCAAACAGAATTATGCGATCGTGGCGGGCATGAATACAATCGCGCTCGCATTGGTTCTTCCAGGAGGGTTGATCAGCCCTTCGGTTACCGCGCTGATCAGCAATGGCTCAGCCATTGTCGCGAGTCTCAATGGCATGCGCCCTCTTTTACGCTCCAGATGAAACCGCCCGCTCCAGAGCAGACTCTCGCGCCTGCGCATCTTGAGGCGCTTCGGCGAGCGCTCTTATTGTTGGAACGAACGAGCTTCGCCACGCAGCTCTCGGAATATGCCGGACGGCCAGCAAACTACGTCTTGCGAAAGATGCCGAAGACGATAAACGATCGGCTGAACCACATTGCGGAGATCGCCATTTTGAAAAGTCTCGATGTGGCGATCAAGTCCATTAAGCCGGCATCGAAGCGGCCTCCAGCGACAAAACTTTCATCGCTGTTGGCTGGGATAAGTGGTGGCGTTGGGGGCTTTCTCGGCGCCGCGGCGCTTCCGGTCGAACTTCCCTTGACGACGATAGTTATGTTGCGCGCCATCGCCGACATCGCCCGTCATCACGGCGAAAATCTGTCAACGATCGAGGGACGTCTTGCCTGCGTCGAGGTGTTCGCGCTCGGCGATCGTGGATCGAACGAGAGAATGAACCTCGGCTATTACGCATCACGGGCGCTGTTGAGCAAATTCACGAAAGACGCTTCTACTTTCCTGACCCAACGCGGAGTTGCGACCGCATCCACTCCGCTTGTCGGCGGTTTCGTTTCTGAAGTTGCTTCGAGATTTGGCGCCGTCGTCTCCGAGAGAGCAGCGGCCGGCGCGATTCCGGTTATCGGCGCGCTCGGCGGTGCGACGGTCAATCTCATTTTTATGAATCACTTCCAGAGAATCGCCCGTGGGCACTTCATGGTTCGGCGGCTCGAACGTCTTTACGGAACCGAGGTCGTGCAATGGCACTATATGCATCTCGCGAAGCAACAGGCGAAGTCCGCTGCGCGAACTGGTGAATAGGCGGAGAAAAAGGCAACCCGATGCTCGAGCCTGGACGGCGCGGTTTGTCGAGATGGCGGAAACCGGAAGATCGCCTTGCCGAACTGAAGCGAATGCGCGCCATAGCCACGCTGCTTCTTGTGACTATGACGGTCGTATTCATCCTGACGACCATTATGAAAAGCGATCAAGTTTGGATACCCTATGTGCGGGCTTTCGCCGAGGCGGCGATGGTCGGCGCGTGCGCCGACTGGTTCGCGGTTGTGGCGCTGTTTCGGCGGCCCTTCGGCCTGCCAATTCCTCATACCGCCATCGTTCCGGCAAATCAGCAACGGATTGGCGAGTCGCTAGGCCGCTTCATCACGAACAATTTTCTGACACGGAAAGCGATCAGCCGGCAGCTCGCCGAAATCGACATCGCCGGTTCGGTTGCACGCTGGCTGGGCGATCCGGTCAATGCCCGGAAGCTTGCCGCTTACGGTGGCCGTTTCCTTCCGGAAATACTCAAGAAAGTGCCGCGGCTTCGCCTAGGTGAATTCGTTGGATCCCTATCCCGGCGTGGCGTGGACGCTATCCCAGCGGCACTTCTCGCCTCACGCGGTCTAGAGACGCTCTGGGCACAAGGCCAAACACAAGCATTGTTGGACAGCGCGATCGAACATGGGCGAACTTGGTTGGCGAGCCACGAGGATTTTATTCAGCAGAAGGTCATGGAAAAGTCTTCGCGCTGGGTGCCGAAATGGCTCGACGCGATGCTCGCCAAAAGAATTATGACGGGTCTGCTCGCGACCATCGAGGAGATGCGCAATCCAAATCATCCTTGGCGAATTGAATTGAAAAAGGCGATCGAGAAAGTGATCGTGGACCTCGCGACCGACCCGGACATGATAGCCCGGGGCGAAGCATTGAAAGCGCAATGGTTTGCTCATCCCACTTTCCTTGCCCAGATCGAATTTTTGTGGACGAGAATAGAGGAAAGCCTTTATTCCGATCACCCGGGTCAGGCCGAAACAATCGCCGCCGCAATCGAAACGGCGTTGCTCGGCCTCGCCAAATGGCTGGATGAAGAACAAACTCTTCTTGAGATGGCCAATCGTCGCGTCCGGCTGATGCTCTTGCGTCTGTTTCTTCATCGGCGCGTTGAAATCGGATCCTACATCGCCCGAGTCGTGGAAACCTGGGATGCCTCAACGCTCGTCAGCAAGCTGGAACTCCAGGTTGGAAAAGATCTTCAATATGTTCGCATCAATGGAACCTTGGTCGGCGGGCTCGTCGGACTTTCTATTTTCGCCGCAACAAGGTGGTTCGAATCGCTTTAGATGAATTTAGCTTGTTGGGCATTGACACATTCGCCAGCAACCGGCAACCAAATGCGCTAGAGCTTGTTCCGAAAAAGTTGACCGGCTTTTTCGAGTCCGACATGTTCCAACTCTTTGAATCTGAGCGATTCCTTATCGATCAGACGAGTCCATCTGGTGGGCAAGCGCTCTAGAGCATGATCCCAAAAAGTTGCAGGCTTCTTGGATAAGATCATGTGATAAAATAAAGACATGGAGACCATGAGCGCTTCCCTTTGAAGCGATCATAGTCTAGGCCGGATCATGCAGCCTATCTCGTATTTCCGCTACCACTTTCTGCTCGAGATCATCAAAATGGAGAGCCGATGAGCGAACCGGGCAAGACCAAATTTCCATCTAAAATTTTGGCGTGGCGGCGCATTGTCGTCAAGCTCTCCGGCGAAGCCTTGATGGGCACGCAAAGTCATGGTCTTGACCAAGATACGCTCGCCCGGATCGCGGCGGATCTGAAGAGCGCGGCGGCGCGCGGCGTCGAGGTCGCGGTCGTCGTCGGAGGCGGGAATTTTTTTCGCGGTATCGAAGGCGCCGACAAGGGTATCGAACGCGCCCGTGCCGATTCGATCGGCATGCTGGCGACGGTGATGAACGCGCTCGCCCTCGAATATGCGATCGAAAAACAAGGCCAGACGGCACGAACCCTTTCCGCCTTGCCGATGCCCGCCCTCTGCGAGGCCTATTCGCGCCAAGCGGCCTTGCATCATCTTGGCAAAGGCCGGATCGTGGTTCTGGCCGGCGGCACCGGCAATCCCTTCTTTACGACCGATACTGGGGCGGCCTTGCGCGGCGCCGAGCTTTCCTGCGACCTTATTATGAAAGCGACGCAGGTGGATGGAGTCTATTCGGCGGACCCGAAACGCGATCCGGCCGCGACGCGCTACGAGAAATTGACACATGATGAAGCCATTGCCAAAAATCTTGCGGTCATGGATACAGCCGCCTTCGCGCTTGCGCGGGAGAACAGAATTCCGATAATCGTATTTTCGATCAAAGAGCCGGGCGCAATCCTCGCCGCGCTCGAGGGACGCGGCAAAGCCACTTTGGTTTCGCCCTAATTGATGATTTGGCGCGTTCACCCGCATGGTCTATGAACGAGCCCCGCTCGGAAGACATTAGGGTCCAAAGGGTTCCAAGATGAACGCTGAATTCGACATTTCCGACTTGCGCCGGCGCATGCAAGGCGCGATCGCGACGTTGAAGCACGAATTGGGAGGGTTGCGAACCGGGCGCGCATCGGCGAGCCTTGTCGAACCCGTGCATGTCGAGGCCTATGGGCAAACGATGCCGCTGACCCAGCTGGCGACAATCAGCGTGCCGGAGCCGCGGATGCTGTCGGTTCAGGTTTGGGACAAAGCCATGGTCGGCGCCGTCGACAAGGCCATCCGCAATTCCAATTTGGGCCTCTCCCCGACCGTCGAAGGTCAGGTCTTGCGGATCCGGATTCCGGAACTCAACGAGCAGCGGCGCAAGGAAATGGCGAAGGTTGCGCATAAATACGCCGAAGAGGCGCGAATCGCGGTCCGTCATGTCCGCCGCGATGGTCTCGACATCCTGAAAAAGCTGCTCAAGGATAAATCAATCGGCGAGGACGACGAAAAGCGCCACGAGAGCGAGGTCCAAAAAGTGACGGATCACTTCATCGGCGAGATCGATTCCGCGCTGAGTATAAAGGAAACCGAAATCATGCAAGTGTAAGCCGCCCTGATCTGCTATAAGGACTTCGGACTTGCGGCTTGGCCCCAGCCAGACTTGCTAAACAATGAGGACGCCGCGTCCTCACCGGTCTTCTTGTGTTTGCGGCCGGCCAGCGAAATCGCGGCGGGGCGGCCCGATGAGAGACAGACAACATGATAGAAGGGTTGTCTTGCATAAATCTGGAGAACGCCAAGGGGTCCAAGGGGTCGGATGGCGCGGGTGGTTGGCGGGCCAGGATATGACAATATCATCCATGGTTAAGGACGAGACGGCACCTCCCGCGCAACAGCGCCTGCCTGGTGCGCCTGTGCATGTCGGCGTGATCATGGATGGCAACGGACGCTGGGCCGCACGGCGGGGGCTGCCGCGGATCGAAGGTCACCGGCGGGGAGTAGAAGCGCTTCGCGAAACCGTGCGCGCGGCGATCGACTTCGGGCTCGACTATTTGACGGTGTACAGCTTTTCCATGGAGAACTGGAACCGGCCCGTCGAAGAAGTCGCCGACCTCATGGGTCTGCTTAAACGCTTTATCCGGAACGATCTCAATGACTTGCATAAGTCTGGCGTCAAGGTCAAGGTGATTGGCGCCCGCGACAATCTCAAAGCCGACATCCGCGCCCTGCTTGAAGAGGCGGAAAACCTCACCAAGGCCAATACGCGCCTGACTTTGATTGTTGCCTTCAACTATGGGAGCAGGCAAGAGATCGCCGCGGCGGCACGGGCCTTGGCGCAAGAGGCTGTGGCTGGCCTCATTGCGGCGTCGGAGATCGACGAGACACTGCTCGCCCGCCATCTCGATACGGCGGGTATTCCCGACCCCGATCTCATCATCCGAACGTCTGGCGAACAGAGACTGTCAAATTTTCTCATGTGGCAGGCGGCCTATTCCGAGTTCGTTTTCCTGCCCATTCACTGGCCCGACTTCGACCGGCAGGCTTTCTCGGCGGCCTTGGCGGAATTTTCGGCCCGGGAACGGCGGTTTGGCGGCGTGACGGGGCAATACCGGAATGGTAAATTGCTGGCCGGCGTGACCAAAAGCTGAGTTATGCCGTCTAGAGCCCTGTGCGGTTTGCCATGCTGAACGATGCCGCCGGTGCGCCGGACAAAAATTCTCCGGCGCCCAGTTTTTTCAGGCGGCGCGGCTTGGCCGATCTCCTGCCGCGCGTCGCATCTGCCATTGTCTTAATGGGGGCGGCGCTTGTCTCAGTCTGGCAAGGTGGCCTGGTTTTCGATCTGATCTGGCTATGCGCAGCCTTGGCGGTTGGCTGCGAATGGCAACAGCTGATCGCGGCGCCGCATCCGCGTATCCGGTTTCTCCTTGTTGGCCTTGGGCTCGTGCTTTGCGCCTATTTTGCCGGCAAGGCCTGGTTCGGCATCGCCTGCGCCATCCTCGCCGGTTGCGGGCTGGCCCTCGCACTGGCCGCAGGCCCCGGGCGGCGGATTTGGGCTTTTGGCGGGATGGTCTATGCGGGTCTGCTGCTCGTTTCCGTCGGAGCCCTGCATGGTTCTGCGGACTATGGAACAAGATCGATCGTTTGGCTGTTCGCAACCGTCTGGGGCACCGATGTTTTCGCCTATTTCGGCGGCCGCCTGATCGGCGGTGCGAAGCTTTGGCCGGTAGTCTCGCCCTCTAAGACCTGGTCCGGCACGCTTGCCGGCGTCTTCGCCGGTGCGCTTATCGGTGTGGCGGTAGGCGCCCATGGCCTTGGCGGTCCGGGCCGGGGCCTGCTGCCCCTTTTCGCGCTCGGCCTAGCCGCCGCAGCAGTCTCGCAAGGCGGCGACATGTTCGAATCCTGGATTAAACGACGCTTTGGCGTTAAGGATTCGAGCGGTTTGATTCCTGGCCATGGAGGCTTCATGGACAGGCTCGATGGATTTATCGCAGCCGCCGTTTTCGCCGCCGTT
>PLUZ01000105.1 GCA_003162995.1 Methylocapsa sp.
GTCCACCCCATCAGAACCGTTTGAACTGCCTATTCGAGAAATTGCATGGACCAGCAGCTTATCGATCGCATCTACGAATGTTCTTTCCTGCCCGAGCTTTGGCCCGGAGTGTTAGACGAACTTGCACGAATAGCAGAAGCTGGCGGCGGCACTTTTTTCACCGTCAATTCCCACACCGGAATTATACGCTGGACGGCCTCCACCGCCATTCGTGAGCACATGGCGACATATGTCACCGAGGGCTGGATGATGGACAACCAAAGGCAGCGGCCCGCCCGCTTGCTCAAAGCCCTTGCCCACCATCCCGGCTTTTTGGTCGAGTACGACGTATGTACGGCCGAAGAGCTAGAGCACAATCCCACCTACCGTGACTTTCTGCGTCCCCGCGGCTTTGGTTGGGCGGCAATCACGAACATTTCCCTGCCGACCAAGGACCGGCTCGTCTTCACTGTGGAGCGAGACTATGATCGCGGACCGGTGGAATCGGCCTTCGTGCAACAGCTGGATGAGCTGCGACCCCACCTTGCGCGAAGCGCGCTCATGTCCGCCCGGCTTCAATTAGAGCGGGCGCGCGTCACCAGCGAGACGCTGGCGCTGATAGGCATGCCGGCGCTGGTGTTCGACGAGATCGGCAAGGTTCTCGCCGCCAACCATTTGATCGAGGCGCAAACCGATCATATCCGCTGGCGCGCGCAGGATCGCGTTTCGCTGAAAGATGCCGCCGCTGACGTTCTGTTCCGCCAGGCGATAGACACGCTCAACATCACTGACGCCACGCGGACACGCTCTTTCGCCGTGCGCGGCGCTGACACTAACGCGGCGATGGTCGCGCATACTACTGGTTGCGGGTTTTTTATTCGGACAGATTCGAAAAGTCGGTTGAGCGAGTGAACTCGAGAAAACGCGGCGTAACAAGACCATTTGGAAATAATTTGCGCAGTGAACCTCCATCGCACTGTTGAACGGACGTGGCAAATGCTGGCGCAGTGCGACCATCATGAAACCCATCGCNNGTAAGATCAACCCTGGCAGAAGTGCCGAAGGTTGATCATCGTATAGGCCAAGGCTTTGAAGGCGTAGTGCAACTGGCTGAGGCGTTCGAACCGAAGCAGCAAGCGGCGAAATTTATCTTCCCAGCCAAACACCCGCTCTATGGTATTGAATCGCTCTTTGAAAATGGCACGGTTGAAGAGTGGCTTGCGGCCTCGTTTGGAGCTTCTTCGACCGCGGGGGTTCGCGTTGATATTGGGAACCATCCCGCGATTGAAAATGGCTTTGCGGTTCCTCCGGCAATCGTAGACGCCATCCAAGCTAACGATAGTTCCTTGAAGATCAAGGCTAACTGCAAGGGCGAGGCGCGACACCAGCGGCAGGGCTTCTCGCAAAAGCGGCGATTCATTGCGATTGCCGGGCGCCGAAACAAACGGCGCAATCACATTGCAATTGCGATCGCAGAAAGCGACGATCTTGTCGCCCTTCACCTTCTTGTGCCCGCTGAAGCCGATGTTGTCGCCGCCTTTCTTCGCCGATGTCGTCGTACCATCGCCATGGATGACCGTGGCATCGAGGAGATTGGCTTCATGAAGCTTCAACACCGAGCCTGCAAACACGGCGTCAAAACAGCCATCTGCTTGCCACTTTCGAAATGCGCTATAAATGCGCGAGTAGTGAATTTCTGGATGGCCTTCTTGATCTTTTTCGATCGGCAGCTCCTTCCACTGGCAGCCCATGTAAAGGAGTTGCAAAATGTAATTGAACATCGTGTGCAACGGAATTTTCGGAGCGGGGCCGCGACTTCCCCTCGTTAAATGCGGCAAGACAAATCGCTCGAACTGCTTACGATTCAATTTTGTCGGAATTCCTTGGTATTGCTCACTTTTTGTCACTTCTGACCCCAAAAGAACGGGGATTCTAGAAGTTTAGCTAGACCGCAGCAAAAGACATAAAAAGACCCAGCTTATCAAAGGTATAAGGACAAATTTGACCAGTCCGAGAAACCCGCAACCAGTTGTATTAGAGACGCCCTTTGAGCAGTTGCCCCAATTCCGTCGATGACAGCGGCTTGTGGAGGTAATAGCCTTGCACTAAGTCGCAGTGGTTATTGGCGAGGAATGCATATTCCTTTTCGGTCTCCACGCACTCGGCGACGACTTCAAGATGCATCGCGTGCGCCAGCTGGATGATCTGCGAGAGCAGCACCGCCGCGTTCGGATCGGCGCTCAGATCGCGGATAAAGGACCCATCTATCTTCAGCTTGTCAATGGGTAGGCGCCGGAGATAGGTGAGCGAAGAATAACCGGTTCCGAAGTCGTCCAGGCTGATCATGACGCCAATTGATTTCAGTTCAGAGAGCGTGCGCACAGTTTCCTCAATGTCGTGCAGAAACACACTTTCGGTGATTTCCAATTCAAGGTCGCTCGGGGGAAGATCCGTTTCCTTCAATACCCGACGGACGGTGTCCACAATCCGGCCTCCCCAGAACTGGTTGGCCGATACGTTTACCCCCATGCGGAGATGCGGAAGCCCCGCATCCTGCCAGGCCTTCTTTTGTGCGCACGCCGCTCTCAGTACCCATGCCCCAATCGGGACGATGAGACCGGTCTCTTCCGCGACACCGATAAACTGACCGGGAGGCAACAGCCCTTTCGTTGGATGCCGCCAGCGGACCAGTGCCTCGACCGCTACCACCTGGCCAGTCTTGACGAGCACCTGCGGCTGGTAGAGAACCTCAAATTCCGTGCGTTCCAGCGCCTGATTCAGGGCGGTTTCGAGGTCGAGCCGCGCGGTGGCCTGCGCGCTCATTTCCGATGCAAAGAACTGGAAACCATTTCGTCCCAGCGACTTGGCCCAGCACATTGCGGTATCGGCGTTCTTAAGAAGGACCTCCGGGTCCCGGCCGTCTCTGGGGAAAACGGCAATACCGGCGCTGGCGGTAACGTATAGCTCGACGTGACGTATGACGAATCGATGGGAGAAAATGTCCAGCAGACGGCGTACGGCGGGGATGGTCTCTTCGGGGTTGTTGAGATGGGAGAATAGAACGGCGAATTCATCGCCCCTGAGCCTTGCCACGGTGTCGCCTGGGCCGACGGAACTGCGCAAGCGCGTCGCCAGCTCCCGCAGCAGCGCATCCCCTAAGCCATGGCCGTAGCTGTCGTTGATGAGCTTGAAGCGATCGAGACCCAGCACGAGTACGTTGACGGTGCGTCCGCCGCGCTGGGCTTGGGCCATGTCCTGGGTGAGGCGATCGCTGAGTAGGTTACGATTGGGAAGATCGGTAAGCGCATCGTAAGTTGCTAGGTATAGAATGTGCGCTTCGTGCGCTTTGCGCACGGTGATGTCGCTGGCGACGCCGTCGAACTGCTCTATTCGACCGTCCGCGTCGCGCGCGACCCCTACGTTGTCTTCCAGCCAGCGCACCTCGCCATTGGGACGGACGATGCGGTATTGGACGGTCATGGTGCCTTTTTCGATCAGTTCTGGAAGCATCTGGGCGACCCGTGGCCGATCCTCCGGGTGAACAATGTCCATGAAGAGGTGAGGGTCTGCATAGAAGGCGCTGGCCGCCCGACCATAGATCCTTTCTGCGGCAGCGTTAAGGTACAGCGTCTCGTAGGTGTCTGCGGCAATGGACCATATGATGTCGTTAACGGTCGCCAGGATGGAAGTCAGTCTTTCTTTGGCACGCCGCGCGTAGATTCCATAGGCGAGATTGGCGGCCAGCTCTTTCAGCAGATCGATCTCCTCCGGGCTGAAGGCATCCGCTTCCCCAGCGTAAAATGTGAGGCAGCCGAACACTTCTGATTTATTCTTGAGGGGCAAGGCGGCACTCGCTTTGAAATCGCATCTGAGCATCTCCGCGCGCCTGGGCACCACAACCAGATTGGTCGCGACGTCCTGGTTGATCTGCGCTTCACCCGTCTGGATCGCGGACCCGATTGGGCCAAGTCCCCGCGCGGTCTTCGCCCAGGTGATATTCGCTGTTTGGAGAAATTCGGCGTGCTCGCCAGCCCATGCCACGGGCCGTACCGTCTTGGCTTCGCCTCGTTCGACGAAACCAGTCCAGACCAGGCGATAGCCGCCTAATTCCACGCCGACGCGACACATCTCATTGAGCAATTCCTCTTCGCTCGTGGCGCGCACCAGCGCCGCATTGGTGGCGCTGACGGTTCTGAGCATCCGGTTCAGCCGCGCCAGATGATTTTCCGCAGCCTTGCGCACGCTGATGTCGCGGATCGCCGCCGTCACNNTCGCTTCCATCCTTCCGCCGCCCAGCTAGCTCAATCCCCGTACCAATTTGCTGTGCCAGGGCCTCGGCCGCGGTTCGGCTTCCGTCAGCGATCAGTCGTTCCGCGAAACCTTCCGGAATGATGTTCTTGACCTTCTG
>PLUZ01000098.1:0-2341 GCA_003162995.1 Methylocapsa sp.
GAGAAACGGTGGGGGGCGGCGGCGGGGCTGAACCAAACCCCGGGAGTGAAAATTGTTGAGTATTTGATCCAGCTGGTTGCGCCGTTGTAAGAGGCGCGCCGATATAGGTGCCGGCAACGGTTAATGTTCCTTGGCCGTTCATAGTTAGGAAGGAATAGGACTGACCAGCATTAGAGATAACTTGCCATTCCTGACCTGTTTGACCCGAAATACACGGATTTTGTTCAACCAAAGAACCGACCGTTACTGAGCCTTGTCCCGCATCAAGGCATAAACTGGAGTTGTTATTCGGGGAAATTGTGTAAAAACCATTAGCTAGTGCAGTGAACGTAAAACTCTGACTGGTTGCATTGCTACATATGTAGCTATTAATAACTTGTCCTCCTTGCGTAGAGCCACCATTGCCCACACAGATTGCAGTATTGAAAGAGGGCTCGATGGCGGTGGCCGCATGCGCTGCAGTCGCAACAAATATAAGAACGAACGCAAGAAGGAAATTTTTCATTTCACTCATGCCTATATTATGTAATTTTGACTATCTATTTTAACAATTCATGATTTTCAAATTCATTGTGTATTTTAACATTCTGTACCTATGGATGGATTGCTTTCTTACACACGAGATTCTTTACGTGTAAATTACAATTTTGTGATAAGACTATTTACTATTGTAATTAAATAAATTTACTTCACATGATTATTTTGATGGATAGGTAGAAAGCAACATATTCATGCTTTCGACCGTTGCAATATTGTTCATTTATTTAGACGAGGATCGCTTGCTGCATGATCTTTTCCAAATTTGCTATGTCATATTTATGTCATATCATACCTTGGGCGGCGGGGGTAGCCATTTTCCGCGACCGGGAGCCCGTCAAACACACTGATTTTGTTAGCAGATAGATTCTCGCTGCTGATTATATTAACTATTAAGTGTCAATAGTCGTTAAAGCGTAGCTCGGCGCGCGGCAGAGTTAGCAGGCATCGACTCTGTCGCTCGTGAAATTCGGTTCGCCCCGCAGCCACGCCATCAGCGTTCGTAGCAGCATCTCGACGTCGATCACATCAGTCCTGGCCCGCCGCGCGCGCCAATCCGCCGGCAGACTCTACGATTGAATCATATGAACCTCGACCCCGCGCCACGCCAAAAACGCGCAAGCCAAAATCCGTCGCTCCCGCCCTCNNCCAGCGCCGGCCCATTCGGCTCGACCACATGCCGCGAATGCTTCTTCACGCCAGGAAGCTGAACGGCGAACACCCACTTTTTCGAACTCAACTCCAAAGCGTCAATCAGAGTGCTGTCGTAATCGAGAACGGCGGTCGAAGGCGTCGGATTTTGATTCCGCCATGCGGAGGTTCGAATCCTCCCGCCCCAGCCAATGATTTCAATTGGTTAGATAACGCAGAGAAATTCATTTTCCTGCGCGGCTACCGACGGGCTACCACCAAACGATCCGGCCAGGTAGCCGGAAACGCGGTCTGGCGCGCCCAAGTCAGCCGCGGGGTGTTTTGGTCAGCGCGCCTCTCACGCCCGGCCACGCCGGGCAGGAGTTTTCTGGGCAAGCAGACATTGCTGTCTCGGGCGACAGCTAACGCGGGCTGTGTTGGGTGCGAAAGTAAAGCAAGCGCGGCGTTTTTCGGGCTGATTTCTCATACAACGGCTCGGCACTCTGACGGCCATGGGTGCGCACGCTGGAGGTGACCTCTGCTCGATAAAGAAACTTATTTTCTGTCGAAGGTTCGAAATCTAAAATCCCCTACAAGTGCCGAGTACGACGATAGCGCCTGGCAAGCGGCATTCGATGCTGCGCCAGATAAGTCTGTAGCGGACGAGCTCTTGCGGCTTGCGGCGATCTGGTTCGGCAACCAGTCGCAAGCGCTTCGGCAAACTCTCGAGAACCCTGGCGTCGATGCGGTCGGCGGCGGCCTTCAGTCATCTTGGCGGTAGCCGCCCTAAACCGCGAATTCCTCATCGTCTCGAAACTAGCGAAGGAAGGGATGGCGCAGGCTCAGACCGAGGGGGCCCTCGCCTTCGACCACTTGGTTGCGCGCCCGCTCGCCGGCGGTCCTCCAGGGCAAAACGCGTCCGCTGACGATGTGGTTGAGGCTGCGGTGGATGGAGTCGAGTCTTGGCTCTTCGATGCGCTTCGAGCACCGGTTGAGGGCTCTCCAGCGCCGAACGTGTCAATCGGCGTTGAACTTTGACCCCTAATCGGCGCCCAACAGTGACCCCTTTGGACGGCGGGATTTAGCAGAGTGCTGGTCACGTTTGATGAAGCAGTGTCGGGGACAAGCCGCGAGCGAGCGCGCCCTGGAGAAGCGCCGTAGCGAGCGAGCGGCT
>PLUZ01000098.1:2369-3029 GCA_003162995.1 Methylocapsa sp.
GCGAGATTGGTCGTGACGATGACCGAGGTTCGCTCGTAGAGACGGCTGACCATGTGGAACAGCAGTTGTCCGCCGGCTTGGGCGAAAGGGAGATAGCCGAGTTCGTCGAGGATGACAAAGTCGAGGCGCGTCAGATAATCGGCGAGCCGGCCTTGGCGGCCAGCTCGACCTTCAGCCTCGAGCCGGTTGACAAGATCGACCGTGGTGAAGAAGCGGCCACGAGATCCGGCGCGGATACAACTTCGTGCGATCGCAATTGCCAGATGCGTCTTGCCAGTGCCTGTCCCCCCAACCAGGACGACATTGCGCTGTTGAGCGATGAAGTTGCCGCCAGCCAGATCGTGCACGAGGCTTTCGTTGATCGGTGTCCCCTTGTAAGTGAAGTCGTCAATATCCTTGGCGAGCGGCAGTTTGGCGATTGTCAGCTGATATTTGATCGAGCGCGCCTGCTTCTCCGATATCTCAGCTTTGAGAAGATCGCCGACGAAGTGCTGCGGCTCATGCTTGCGTTTGATAGCAGTGGCGAGGGCCTCATCGTAGGCATTCCTCATCCCGTAGAGTTTGAGTTCACCCATCATGTCGAGGACTTCCGTTCGTTCCATGATCACGCGCTCCTGAGTTGATCGTATCGGGCGCAGTCGGCGACCGGCGCATGCCGCA
>PLUZ01000154.1:0-4189 GCA_003162995.1 Methylocapsa sp.
GACAGCAACCGCATAACGATCGAAGGCCATACGGATCTCGCCTTCAGCGACGACGTCGCGGCGCGCTTCCTTGCCTATGGCTGGAACGTGACGCGGGTCGGCGACGCCAATGATACGGAGCGGATCGCACAGGCGATCGAGACATTTCGACACACCCACGACGTACCCACCCTGATCATCGTCGAGAGCCATATTGGCTACGGCGCTCCTCATAAGCACGATACCAGCGCCGCCCATGGCGAGCCGCTCGGAGTCGAAGAGATCCGTCTCGCCAAGCGCAGCTATGGATGGCCGGAAGATGCCACGTTCCTCGTACCCGACGGTGTGCGTGAGCACTTCCGTGCGGGCATTGGCCAGCGAGGCCAGCAGATCCGGGCGACCTGGTTGGCGCGGATCGAGGCGTACCGCACCGAGCAGCCAGACCTCGCGGAGCAGCTTAAGCGGATGCAGACGCGCGAGCTTCCCGATGGCTGGGACGTCGGCCTGCCCAATTTCCCCGCCGATTCCAAGGGCCTTGCGAGCCGCGATTCATCCGCCAAGGTGCTGAACGCCGTCGCATCACATTATCCTTGGCTGATCGGCGGCGCGGCAGACCTCGCACCGTCGACCAAAACGCGTCTTACGTTTGAGGCAGCTGGGGATTTCGAAGCTAACAAATATGGCGGCCGCAATCTGCATTTCGGTATTCGAGAGCACGCGATGGGCGCGATCCTGAATGGCCTCGCATTGTCCAAGATACGCGCTTACGGCTCGAGCTTCCTCATCTTTTCCGACTATATGAAGCCGCCCGTCCGCTTAAGCGCGCTGATGCAGCTCCCGGTCGTTTACATCTTCACGCATGATTCGATCGGCCTCGGGCAGGACGGTCCGACGCACCAGCCGGTCGAGCAGCTCATCGCGCTGCGCGCTATCCCCGGCCTCATCACGCTGCGGCCTGCTGACGCCAATGAGGTCGTCGAGGCCTGGCGCGTCATCATCGGGCTGAAGCATCAGCCCGCCTGTCTGGTGCTAAGCCGCCAGCCGCTTTCCAGTTTCGACCGCACGCGCTACGCCTCGGCCATAGGCGTAGCGCGGGGCGCCTATGTCATGGCGGATGCCGAAAGCGGGAAGCCGGCAGTGATCCTGATCGGCACCGGTAGCGAGGTTGTGCTCTGCGTCGAGGTCTACGAGACGCTTAAGCAGGAGGGGATTCCAGCGCGTGTCGTCAGCATGCCGTCGTGGGAATTGTTCGAACAGCAGGATCAGACATATCGCGACAGCGTGCTTCCGCCTGACGTCACGGCACGCGTGTCGGTCGAGGAGGGTTCGGTGATAGGCTGGGATCGTTATGTGGGCGGTACCGGCGCCAAGATCGGCATGCACACCTTCGGCTCGTCGGCCCCGATCAAGGACCTGCTGACGAAATTCGGCTTCACGCCGGAGAAGGTGCTCGCCGCAGCCAAGGAACAGAT
This sequence comes from Methylocapsa sp., assembly GCA_003162995.1. GTDB lineage: Bacteria > Pseudomonadota > Alphaproteobacteria > Rhizobiales > Beijerinckiaceae > Methylocapsa. The sequence goes on from PLUZ01000154.1 coordinate 1,452, forward strand.
TGCGAAGCCCAGGAGGCAGACGGCATGAATCCACTGAAGCAGCTTGAAGTATGCGGTCAGTCGCCCTGGCTGGACTATCTGAAGCGAAGCTTGATCGAGAAGGACGAGTTACGCGCGCTCATCGAGCGTGACGGGCTGATGGGCGTCACCTCGAACCCTTCGATCTTTGAGAAGGCAATTGGTGAGACCGACGAATATGCGGATGCGCTGAAGCATTTCCAAGGACTGGCCGACCACAGCGTCTCCGCGATCTACGAGCACTTGGCGGTCGCCGATATCCGCGGCGCCGCCGACGTGCTGCGCCCGGTCTACGAGCAGACACAGGGCCGGGACGGCTACATCAGCCTGGAATGCTCGCCCTATCTGGCCAACGATACCGGCGCCACAGTGGCCGAGGCGCTGCGACTGTGGAGCGCCGTGGAGCGTCCCAACCTAATGGTAAAGGTGCCAGCGACTCCAGCCGGAATTCCTGCGATCCGCCGCCTGATCGGTCGCGGGCTGAACATCAACATCACCTTGCTCTTCTCCGTGAGCGTCTACGAGCGGGTGGTCGAATCCTATATCTCCGGGCTCGAGGACCTGGCGCGGGCAGGCGGCGACGTCTCCAAGATCGGCAGCGTCGCCAGCTTCTTCGTCAGCCGTATCGATACCGCAATCGACAAGCGGCTCGACGCGCTCGGTGACAAACGACTGGATCGATTGCGCGGCAAGGTGGCGATCGCCAACGCGAAGCTCGCCTACGTCCGCTCCCAAGCGCTATTCTCCGGCCCGCGCTGGCAACGTCTGGCCTCATCGGGCGCGAAGACGCAGCGCCTGCTTTGGGCTTCGACCAGCACCAAGAACCCGACCTACAAGGACACGATGTATGTCGAGGCGCTCATCGGTCGCGACACTGTGGACACCATCCCGCCAGCGACGATGGACGCGTTCCGCGATCATGGTGTGGCGATGTGCGACGTCATAGAGCGGGACGTGGAGGGCGCTCGCGCGATGCTCGCGGTGCTGAAGGAGCACGGCGTCTCGCTGAATGAAGTTACGGAGGAGTTAATCACGGAGGGCGTGCAGCAGTTCGCGGATGCGTTCGACAAGCTGTTCGGCGCCATCGCGCGGCGCCGCCGTACGCTGCTCGAGGGCGATCGTGCTCGCCTGGAGATAGGGCCGGGCTCACCGGTGATGAAGTCTGCCTTCGGTGAGGAAATGGAGGTCTGGCGCAAGGAGGGACTCATTCGGCGGCTTTGGGCCGGCGACAATTCTCTTTGGGCCGAGAGGGACGAGGACAAGTGGGTCGGCTGGCTGCACGCTGTGGAGCGAGAGCTGGCCGATGTTGAGCGGCTGCTCGACTTTGCTGAGGAGGTGAAGCAGCGCGGGTTCACCGACGTTGTCCTGCTGGGGATGGGAGGGTCGAGCCTGGGGCCGGAAGTGTTCGGCGAGACATTCGGACGGCAGTCTGGTTGGCCGCGCTTCCACATGCTGGACAGCACCGATCCCGAACAGATCAGGGCGCTCGAACGGGCGGTCGATCTCGGCACGACGCTGTTCATCGTCTCCTCCAAATCCGGCAGCACCCTGGAACCCAACATTTTCATGGAATATTTTCTCGACCGTGTCGCCGCGGTGCGAGGCCTGGATAAGACCGGTGAACACTTCGTCGCGGTAACCGATCCCGGTTCCTCGCTGGAGCAAAGAGCCAAGCAGCTGCGCTTTGCTCATATTTTTCATGGCGTCCCCTCGATCGGCGGCCGCTACTCCGTTTTGTCGAAGTTCGGCCTGGTACCAGCGGCGGCGATGGGTGTTGACGTCAAACGATTCCTCGGGACGGCGCACTCGATGGAACGCGCCTGCGGCGCGGACGTGCCGCCGATGGAGAATCCGGGCGTGCAGCTCGGCGTTGCCATGGGCATCGCTGCAACGCGGTTCGGCCGCGACAAAGTGACGATCATTGCCTCGCCGGGGATCGCCGATCTCGGCGCCTGGCTGGAGCAGCTTCTCGCCGAGAGCACCGGCAAGCAAGGGCGCGGCCTGATTCCCGTGGCTGGGGAGCCGCTCACCATACCCGAGCGCTATGGGAGCGACCGGTTCTTTGCCTATCTGGAGCTGGACGGGCAAATCGATCCGTCGCAGCGCCAGGCGGTGGAGACGCTGGAGCGGGCCGGCCATCCGGTCGCCCGGATCAGCGTGAAGGATATCTGGCACATCGGCCAGGAATTCTTCCGCTGGGAGATCGCAACCGCGGTGGCCGGCGCGATCATCGGCATCGACCCGTTCGACCAACCGGATGTCGAGGCGAGCAAGGACAAGACGCGCGCGCTGACCGAGGAATATGAGAAGTCGCACAGCCTGCCGAAGGAGGAGCCGGTGTTTCGTGAGAATGGCTTGGCGCTCTATGCCGATCCACGCAACGCCGCCGAGCTCGGCCATCACAACACGCTATCCGGCTATCTGAAAAGCCATTTGGCCCGCGTGCATGCCGGCGGAAAGGCGGGCGACTATGTGGCGCTGCTGGCGTACATCCAGCGAAACCAGGCAAACACGCAGGCGCTGACTGCGATGCGCATCCGCATCCGCGACACGACCCATGCCGCCACCTGCCTCGGCTTCGGACCTCGTTTCCAGCATTCAACCGGGCAAGCTTATAAGGGCGGCCCGAATTCCGGCGTGTTCCTGCAAATCACCTGCGACGATCCGGCCGATATCGACGTTCCCGGCCATTCCTACAGCTTCGGCGTGGTGAAGGCGGC
>PLUZ01000154.1:4259-4438 GCA_003162995.1 Methylocapsa sp.
CAAATGCAGATCGGTATGATCGGACTCGGTAAAATGGGCAGCAATATGTCTCGCCGCCTTATGAAGGCTGGGCACCACTGCGTGGCGTTCGACGCCAACGCCACGCCCCGCGAAGCGCTGGCGAAGGAAGGTGCCACAGCCGTCGGGTCGCTGGCGGAGGTGGTGAAGACGCTCGGGGA
>PLUZ01000261.1 GCA_003162995.1 Methylocapsa sp.
CCGAGCCGCATCGCGCCGATGTTGAAAAGACCGGCCTGCTCGGGAAAGGTCAGATAGAGGGCGCGGGCGAGGATCGCCAAATCGCGGGCGGACGAGACATGCTCCGGGTTCGGCAGGCCGTTCGGATTGACGAAATGCGATTGGGTGAGGCCGAGCGAATGCGCCGTCTCGTTCATGTCGTCGGCGAAAGCTTCGACCGAGCCCGCAACCCCTTCCGCGATCACGACGGCCATATCGTTCGCGGATTTTACCATCAGCATTTTCAAGGCATTGTCGAGCGTCACCAGCGTGCCCGGCCGGAAACCCATCTTGGACGGCGGTGCCGCCGCCGCGCGCGCCGAGACGGCAAGCGGTGTATCGAGCGCAATGTGGTGATCGCGGACGGCGCTCAGGGCCACATAGACCGTCATCAGCTTGGTCACGGACGCCGGATACCAGGGCTGGGTCGCATGATCCTCGTAAAGGATCGCGCCGGACGGCATTTCGATCAGCAGCGCCGGGCCGGCAAACGCTTGTTCCGCAATTGCCGCGCATGAAAGAAAGAAGACCGCCAAGGAGACGAGGCAGCGCGCAACGCGAGAAGGAGTGCATCGTGGCCGTTTGACCCGAACCGTTTCAGGGGTTGCTGGATGAAGCGACAAGCCTTTGCTTTTAAGGTTCATGTCCAGATCCCGGCCAAATCGGGGTGCGCTCATAAAAATCCGTTCTTTAGGTCTATCCCGCATGAGCGATGATGAAAAGTCTCATTACGCGGCAACACGACGAAGGTTGGGCAGTGTGGCGGAGCGGTCACATAAGCGACAGCGTTGCTGTTAAAATCGGCAAAAAACCCCAACAGGCTAATAAACTGATCAGGTTTAAACCCGGCCGCGGCGGCACAGTAACTGCGGCACAGTAACTAATGTGTCTTCCCCCGCTCCGCGCAAGCGCCACGGGAGGGAACCATGGCAAAGCTACCCGCGCAACACGGCGAAGGTAGGGCAAAGGGGCGGGTTTTGAACCGACTCGGTTATTGCAGGTTGCCGAGCTGAACGTCGCCGAAGGGTGGGAGCGGCCATTCGCTCCTGATTTCCGCACGCTGTAAGTGGCCGTTAGAATTGAAGCGACTTCACTGCGTATGTTTTTTACTTAAAGCACTCAATGAACGTTGCGGGAGGGTGCTCCAGAAAGCTTGCCCAGAAATTTCGGCCGTAGGCCGCTTCGCCATCTGGAGATAGAAGAGGCTTATGCCAACGGATTTCGCGAAATCCAGCTGATCGAAAAGCCTCTTCATGAATCGTAACATCGAGGAAATAGTTTTCGATCTCGAAGGAACCGTCTTCTAAAAAAAATGTCCAAGTAATCGGTGACCCTTCTCGAAGATCGTTGGCGACGTTCAATTCGAATCCGTATTTGCGATAGGATGGTGCGTTTAGGAAGTCCAAAGCCGGGTTGCAGTTGACCGTGACGAAACGGCCCGCGGGTCCTAAACAGCGTGCAATGGAATTGCACATGGCGCCCAATTCGTGGCGATCTCGAGCATAGTTCAATAGATAAGCGGCGACGGCAAGATCATATTCCTCCCCTTGCGCCAGCTCTCTTCCATCCCCGACGGTATAGTCGATCCCCAGCCGATGCTCCGCCTCCTGGGCACGGGCCAATTCGATCATACGCTCGGAGAGATCGATGCCAACGACCTTTCTCGCGCCATATTGCCGGAGAAGCCGGCTATAAAAGCCCTCGCCACAGGCTATGTCGACCACCGACATGCCCTGCGGATCACCGATGATTTCCATTAATGTGAAGGCTTCAATGTAAGTTCGCCACGGCTGCTGTTTTGACCGTTTATATTGCTCCGCGATTGGGTCATAGTTAGTGGTCATGCAAGACTCTTTCATGGCTTGTCGAACACCTTGTCCTTATCCTCTCGCAGATTATCGCGTTGCTTGGATGGTTAGGTGAAGCCATTCGCTGTACACGAGGGAAGATAGTAGGGGGTCAAATCCTCTCCAGATCCTAGAGCCCACGGCCATGCAAGTTATGGCTCCGCACCGAAAACAGAGTTTTTCAACAGCATCTTTGATTTTTGCACGATGCCGAAGAGCCGCTTCGGGTCAAGGCCATCGTTCAACCCGAGCACAAAAATCACAGGGCAAAAGCCTAATCCTATCGCAGGATTTCGCTCGCCCCAAATCCCCGCGCCGCACTTCGCGCTGCCTTGCGAAGGTACATTTGCGCAGACCGTCAATCGTACCAAAACGTTTCACGTGAAACAGTTTTGTCCGATTGAGGGGTAAAATCGGACAAATCTGATGGATGAAAGATCAGCCTCTCGGCAAGTGTCCGAATCAGGCGCACCGCGGACCTCCTCAAGCGAAATGATCCCCGGCCCGCTCCGGTGACGTCACCCGCTCCGGCCGCACGCCGATCCCAATGAGCCGGGCGGGCAGCCGCCGCAAAAGCGGGACATGAATGAAAAGCTTCACCATCCACGGCGGCTTGATTTTGCCGGTGCCGCCGAGCACGCGCGAGATCACATTCTTCTGGATGAAAACCTGCATCGCCTGGGTGGCCTTCACCGGCCATTCGCGGCGGCTTTGCACGCGCGCCAGATCCTCATCAGTGACCGGTTCGTTGCCGCGCAAAACCTCGTTCAGAAGATTGGCGGTGGCGATGCTATCCTGAATCGCGAGATTGATGCCGACCCCGCCAACCGGCGACATCGCATGGGCGGAGTCGCCGATGCACAAGAGCCCCGGCCTGTGCCATTCCGGCAAACGGTCGACGGCCACGGTCAACAGCTTCACATCGTCGAAGCTTTTCAGCTCAGCGGTCCTATCGGCAACATAAGGAGCCAGCGCTGCAATGTTCTCGCGGAATTTCTCGAGTCCTTGCGCCTTCAGCAGCTCGGCGGAGCCTTTGGGGATCACATAGCCGCATTGCCAATGTCCGCCGCGATTGATGAGGATCAGCATTTGCCCGGCCTCGATCCGGCCAAACGTCTCCTGCGGATCATCGCCTGTCCGCGAGAGGCGGAACCAGAGCACATCCATCGGCGCGCCGATTTCTAGCGGTTTAAACCCCGCATCCTCCCGCACCAGGGAATGGCGGCCATCGGCGCCGATGGTCAGACCGGCGCGGATCGTCAAGGCGCCGGCCGCGGTTTTCGCGGTGATGCCCACGACCCGGTCTTGCTCCACAAGTAGGCCATCGGCCTCCGTGCTCATCAGCAGCCTGAAGCAAGAATAACGCTTGGCTTGAGCTGCGATAAAATCCAAAAAATCCCATTGCGGCATGAAGACGATGAATTTGGCATGCGTCGGCAAATGCGAGAAATCCGCCAAGGGAATGGTGACATCGCCTACTTTGCCCTGGAGAAGGGTTGTTTTTTGATGCGGCAGCTTCAAAAACTCGTCCAGAAGGCCGAGGTCGTGCAGCGCTTCGAGCGTCGAGGGATGGATCGTGTCGCCGCGAAAATCGCGCAAAAAATCCTTATGTTTTTCAACGACGATCGTATCGACGCCCGCGCGGGCCAGAAGCAGGCCCAGCATCATTCCGGCGGGTCCGCCGCCCACGATGCAGCACCGGCAGAAGCGGATTTGCGGGGTCTCGTCCATCGCGCGTCTCCCATAAAAGCCCGTCTCGAGCAGGGATTTCAAAAAGTTGCGGAGATTTGGGATCATGCTCGTGGTGCCAGTGACAAAATTAAGCAAGCTTCCAAAACAGGCGACATTTCCTGCGCAACCGTCTATGATTTGGTTATGCGCCAGAACTGGCACAAAGCTTATGTCACAAAACAAATTTAGGGACGGAAATTCGATTTTTGGTTAGGATGGAGCAAGAAAACGTGAAAATTCTTCCTGTCATTATGTGCGGGGGCTCGGGAACGCGGGTCTGGCCGGCGTCGCGCGAAAGCCTTCCGAAACAATTCATTTCCCTCATTGGCTTGCATTCCACCTTCCAGACGGCGGCCGAAACGCTCGCCGACGAAGTGTTCGAGACGCCAATCGTCCTTTCCAACGCCGAGTATCGTTTTCTCGTCGCCGAGCAATTGCAAAATATCAACCGCGAGGCGCGCATTGTGCTTGAACCGGTTCGCCGGGATTCTGGGCCTGCCGTCGCGGTCGCCGCCGAGCTTGCCGCGCAATCGGGGCCGGACACGATCGTCGCGGTTCTGGCCGCCGACCATGTGGTGCGCGATCGCGAAGGTTTCGTGGCTCTGTGCAAAAAGGCGGCCGAAGCGGCGGCGCTCGGCTATATCGTGACCCTCGGCATCAAGCCGGACGCGCCCGCCACTGGCTATGGCTATATCAAGACCGGCAAGACGGTCACGCCGGATGGCAGCGTGTTCAAGGTCGAGGCCTTCGTCGAAAAGCCCGATGCCGCCACGGCGGAAAAATACGTCGCCGGAAATTATCTTTGGAACTCAGGCAATTTCTTCTTTCGCGCCGATGTGATGCAGGAAGAATTGCGGAATTTCGAGCCGGAGATGGCGGCGGCGGCGGCCGAAGCTGTCGCCAAGGCCAAAAAGGATTTAAACTTCCTCGTCCTCGACGCGGAGGCCTTCGCCAAGGCGCCGAAGAAATCGATCGACTACGCAGTCATGGAGCGCACCAGCAAGGCCGCGGTCGTCCCCGCCGACATCGGCTGGTCGGATGTCGGCAATTGGCAAGCGGTCTGGCAATTGTCCGAACGCGACGTCAAGGGCAATTCGATCCGGGGCCGCGGCGTCGTCATGAACGCCTCTAACGTTCACGTCCGCTCCGATGATCATTTGACCACGGTCGTCGGCGTCGATGACGTCATCGTCGTCACGACACAAGACGCCGTGCTGGTGCTCAACGCGGCGCATGGCGACAATGTCAAGCAGCTGGTCGACCGCCTGAAAATCGAAAAGCACCCGGAAGCCTTGGAACATAAGCGCTCTTACCGGCCTTGGGGCTATTATCAATCGGTCGATTCGGGGGCGCGCTACCAAGTCAAACGCATTGTCGTGAAGCCGGGCGAGCGCTTGTCCTTGCAAAAACATTTCCATCGCTCCGAGCATTGGATCGTCGTCAAGGGGACGGCAGAAGTCACCCGCGACAATGAGGTCCATTTCGTGCATGAGAACGAGTCGATCTATTTGCCGATCGGTTGCGTGCACCGGATGGCCAATCCCGGCCGGATCGATCTCGAGCTGATCGAGGTGCAGACCGGCTCCTATCTGGGCGAAGACGACATTGTCCGTCTCCAGGATGTCTATAACCGTGGCTGATGCGCGGACCTTCGCCGCGATTTGCGTGGGCATACTTGCCGCCGTCGCAGCCCTTGGCACCGCGAGCGCGCGCCCGCTGGTTCCGGCGGAACGGCGCTATATTCCCTATGACAACGCATTGCCTTTCTGCGATGACCCAGCAGTTTTCGAACGCTTACAAGAAAGCTTTCGTGATCGCGAAGCACAATTCTGGAACACGGGCCTTGAGATCGCGGGCTTGGAAGAAGTCAAGGAAATCGGCTACAAAACAAATGGCGAGGATTACATTCCCCGCCGCTACTGTACCGCGCGGGCTTATTTTAACGATGAAAAACCGCGTCAGGTTTCCTATTCGATCAACGAAGATCTGGGCATCATAGGCATTGGCTTTGGCGTTGAATGGTGCGTTGCCGGACTCGACCGCAACGATGCCTATGCGCCCAATTGCAAAATGGCGCGGCCGTGAAAATGATAGGCGCGCGGTTGCTCTTGATTGCCCTGGCTTTCCCCGTTTGGTTTTGGCTCGGCTTGGTTTGCCCCGCCCGGGCGGCGCCACCCTCCGCCTTTTGCGGGCCGGACCGCTGCATGAGCGGGCTGGTGCCGCTGCCGCCGCTCAAAGTCCAAGCGCGCGATGGCACGGGCACACCCGGAGATTTCGATTATTACGTCCTTTCGCTTTCTTGGTCGTCTGGCTTTTGCGAGACGCCTGCGGGCGAACGGGCGCGCGGCCAATGCGATGCGGGCGCCAATCTCGGCTTTGTCGTGCATGGGCTGTGGCCGCAATATGAGCATGGCTATCCGTCGGACTGCGGGCCCGCCGCAAGGTTTCCGTCGCGCATGGCTCTCGATAGCGCGCAGGGACTCTATCCAAGCGAAGGGCTCGCCCGGCATGAATGGCAGAAGCACGGCACCTGCTCGGGCAAAAGCCCAACCGACTATTTCGCCGACGTGCGGCGCGCGCGCGAGTCCATCGTCATTCCAACGCCCTTTGCCGCCCCCAAAGAAGAACAGACCTGGACGCCGGTCGATATTGCGCGCGCCTTCATCGCCGCGAATCCGCGGCTGCGGCCAGGCATGCTAGGCGTTGCTTGCGCAAGCAGCGTCCTGCAAGAGGTCAGAATTTGTTTCTCCAAGGATCTGCGTGATTTTCACGCCTGCCCCGAGGTGAGCCGGCAGGGCTGTCGCGTGCGGGAAGTCTCGGTGCCGCCTGTTTTGTGACCCAGCACAAACAGAAGGCGCCGGCGTTGGATATCAGTTTGGCGGACCGGACGCTCCGGAATGAATTACCGTCACGAATTCCATGCCGGCAATTTCGCCGATGTCTTCAAGCATATTATTCTGTCGCGCATCTTGCTGCATCTTGGCGCGAAGCCAACGCCTTTCCGCGCCATCGAGACCCATGCCGGAAGCGGCATCTATAACCTGCTAGGTCCGGAAGCCGGAAAGACCGCCGAATGGCGCGGCGGAATTGGCAAGCTCATCGCGGCGGCCCCTCCGCCGGAGGTGCAGCCTCTCATCGAGCCCTATCTTCAAATCGTTGCGGCGTTGATCGATGGAGAGCCGCCGCGCTATGGCGGCTCGCCATGGATCGCCAAGGCCTTGCTCCGGCGCCAAGACAAGCTGTTGCTGTGCGAGCTGCATCCCCGCGCCTTCGCAACTTTGCGGGACAATTTTGGCTATGATGCGCGAATCAAGCTGTTTCAGATCGATGGTTATGCGCGGCTCAAGGCCTTCCTTCCGCCGGTCGAGCGGCGCGGACTCGTTTTGATCGATCCGCCCTTCGAGGCGGCGGATGAATTCGCAAGGGCCACTAAGGCGATCGAAAAAGCGTGGCGCAAATGGGCGACCGGAATCATTATGTTTTGGTATCCGGTCAAGGATGCCGGGATTTGTGCCGCCTTTGCGGCGCACCTCGCGGGTCAAGGCATCAAACGCGTTTTGCGCCTCGAGCTGCAGACCGGGCCACCCACGCCGCTAGGGCCCTTGGCCCGCTGCGGCCTCATCATCGTCAATCCGCCGTTCCGGCTCGACGCGGAAGCAAAAATCCTCTTGCCCTGGCTCTGCGGCGTCCTCGGGGATGGCGAGCCTGGCTTTCTGATCGAGTGGCTGAGCGGCGAATGATGCAGCTTGCCAAAGCTCGCGGCCGCCCCATGTTTTTGGATTGGTTCAGCTCGCGCCGGTGTCCCTTGAGGAGCGAGTTAGAACCCGGATGGGAGAGAGAGCGCCCACGGCCACGCCTCTGCCAGACCAGGCAAATAATATATTGGGAAGGATACGTTCCATGTCGCAGCAGGGAACAGTCAAATTCTTTAACGCGGAGAGGGGTTATGGGTTTATAAAACCGGATGATGGCGGGCGTGATATTTTCGTGCATATCAGCGCGGTCGAACGCGCGGGCTTGAATTCCTTGAACGAAGGCCAGCGCGTGACCTTCGAGATCGAGGCGGACAAAAAAGGCAAGGGACCCAAGGCGGTCGATTTGCATTTGCTATAGGAAGTGCTGGGTGAGCGTTCAAACCTTTGAGGTCGGCGAAGACGAAGAGGGGATGCGCCTCGATCGCTGGTTTAAGCGGCGCATACCAATGCTTTCTCTTTCGCATCTGAACAAGATCGTTCGTACCGGCGAGGTGCGCGTCGATGGCGCGCGGGTGAAGACGGCTACACGGCTCGCCAAGGGCCAAAGCGTGCGCGTGCCCCCTTTAAAACTCGCCGAGCCGGCCGCCCCGCCCCCCGAGATTTCAGCAACGGATGCGCGCGCGCTCAAAGACATGATTCTTTACGAGGACCGCAATCTCCTTGTGCTCGACAAGCCTTTCGGTCTCGCCGTGCAAGGCGGCTCAGGGACCACGCATCACATCGATGGGATGCTTGCCTCGATGCCGAATGAGCACGGCGGCAGGCCGGTGCTGGTGCATCGGCTCGATCGCGATACGTCGGGTGTTTTGCTCGTCGCGAAGACCCGGAGCATCGCTGCTGATCTGGGGGAAATCTTCCGCTCGCGTCAGGCCAGGAAAATCTATTGGGCTCTCGTTGAAGGCGTGCCCAAGCCCGCGCAAGGCCGCATTTCCCTTTACCTGGCGAAAGGTCCCGGAATGGAGGACAAGCGGTCCGGGCGGAGTGAAGCCGGACCGCGCGGAAAACTGGAAAAAATGCGGATCGCGAAACATGGCGACGAGGATGCCCGCCATTCGGTGACCTATTATACGATTGTCGACAAGGTGGCGCCGCGGCTTGCCTGGCTCTCGATGAAGCCCGTAACCGGGCGCACCCATCAATTGCGCGCCCATGCCGAGGCGATTGGCCATCCCATCATCGGCGATCCCAAATATGGTACGACAGAAGCAAACGATCCGCGCCGCAAAGACCCGCTGCGAGCGATCCCCGGCGCCATTGAGCGGAAGTTGCATCTATTGGCGCGGCGGCTGATCCTGCCGCACCCGCGCGGCGGCACGCTCGACGTCACCGCGCCCTTGCCGCCGCACATGCAACATGCATTCGATCTCTTCGGTTTCGACGTGAAACGCTACGATCCGATCGAAAACGCGCCGGAGTGACTTCCTTTTAGCAGGCGCCGTTCGCGTCCGCCTCGATCAGGCTCAAGCGGGTGAGATCGCCGACCGGCCGCTTTTGATCATCAAACGTGACCGCTTCGGCGTAGTGCATGCCGAACAAGACCTCTTCAGCCGTATATATGCGCATGTCGTGGACCATCGCGCCGAGCGCATGGTCACGGGCCTCGATGGTGAGAAAAAGGCGCACATCGGACTCCATGAACCGCTCGGCGTCGTAGCCAGCGAGTGGACTCTGCTCGTCGATCCGGTGCATCAAGGTCCAGGTCAATGCGAATAAAGGGGTCGTCGCATTCGTCAGAGCGAGGTCGTGCACATAGCGAAAGGTATAACCTTCCGCGCTGATCTCGTGCAACAGCACACCGAGCCGCACGGTGGCATGAGTCAGCATGGACAGGCGCCCGTTGGCGATGCGCACCATCAAGGTCGGCGTGCAATTGTGGCTTGTGATGACAGCTTGGTCGGCGAACAAGACTTTCGATCTCGGCTTCGAAAAGCGGACGAATAAAAGACCGGTCATGATCGCGGTGAAGGCCATGCCGCTGACGATTTCGATCGCCGAAACAGCATGGCCATAGAGCGTCGCCGGCGCCATGGTTCCATACCCCACGGTCGCCAGCGTCTCGAGGCTGAAAAAGAAGACATCCGAAAACGCTCCCGGCCGCGCATTGGCGATGCATCCGGGCCTTGCGAGATAGAGGAGCGCGAAGACGATATTGATGCCGAGTTCACATCCCACGAAAGCGAGCGCGAATGCCTTCCAGCTCATTGAGAGCGCGATATGATAGGGATCGTGGAAGTCGTAGCGAGAGGCGCCGCGCTTGATGAGTTCGACCGAGCCGGCGCGCATCGTCGCGTCGTGTCTCACGCGATGTTTTCGCTTGGGCACCATGTGCTTCAAACCGCGGAATTCCTTCCTTATCACTCTTGCCTTATCACTCTTGCCTTACCGACTTTTGCCTTACCACCCTTAATCTTACCCCCTTGCGGCGCCGCATGGCTTTCATTTCTGGTTAGGGGTGTCGTAACAGGCATTGGGCAGGCTCGGCACGTTGTATTTGACCGGGTCGCCGCATTTGTCGCATCCGGCTGCAAGGCAACAAAGGATGAGACTGCCTAAGGTCAAAACAATGCGGCGCATCTCTCGTCTCCCGTATTGGCGCGCAGGCGGAACGGCTCCTTACCCGCGATAGAAGCGCCGGTCAAACAAACCTAGAGCATGACCGCTTCACGTTCGGCCGCTCATGGTTGCTCGCATGATCTATCCAAAACTCTGCAACTTTTTTAAGATGATGCCTTAAGCGGCGATAGCGGCAACCCTTAGCGGGAGACGCGCCGGTCCGCGCAGCGACGCACCAGGGCGATAGGGAGGCGGGTCAACCACCAGGCGTGGATCGACTAGTCTTTTGGCGAGCGCGGTCAGCGCCGTTTCGACTTCGAGCCTGGCCAAGGGCGCGCCAATACAATAATGCGGGCCACCGCCGAAGCCAAAGTGCAGATTGTCGGGGCGCTCCGGATCGAACCTGTCTGGGTCTTGAAAGCGCTTCGGGTCGCGGTTGCCGGACGCAAACAAGAGTATAAGTGGCGCGCCTTTCGGAATTACCGTTCCGGCGATGGGGATTTCAGCCAGTGTCTTGCGCGTGCGGAAATGGACCGGCGGGTCGAAACGCAGCAGTTCGTCGACGATGCGTGGCGCAAGGGTGGGGTCCTGGCGCAGCCTCTCCAGCCATTCGCGATTGCGCAATAGGGTGAGCATGCCATTGGTGATGAGATTGACCGTGGTCTCGTGCCCCGCGATCAGCAGTAAGACCGAGGTGGCGATGAGATCATATTTACCCATTCGCCCAAGTTTTTTGTCCTTGTAGGTCGCGAGGCCCGACAAAACGTCGTCGGCCGGCCGCTTGCGCTTCGCCTTGATGATAGCGCTCAAATAGTGGGTGATCGCGTCGTAATTCTCGATGCTCTTGAGACGATGCTCTTCCCGGACCCAATGATCGGGGTCGAGCACGCCGGCAAGCGTCGCCGACCAGCTCTGAAACTTCTGTTCGTCGCCGGGTGGAATCCCCAAGAGCTCGCAAATTATCGCAACCGGCAAGGGATAGGCGAAGTCGCCAACGAGATCGACTTCCTCGCGGCCACGCATCTTGCCGATGAGATCCTCGACGATCGCATGGACGCGGCCGCTCGTCGCCCGCACCCGCTCCGTGGTGAACTGGGTCATGATCAGGCGGCGCAGGACGCCGTGATCGGGAGGGTCGCGAAACAGCAAGGGACGATGCGCTTCAATGATCCGGTCCTTGATCGGATTGATGATAAAGTCAAGAATCGGGTTGCCCGTCCTCGCACGCTTAAATACCGGAATATCCTCCGAACTCACCCTTGAGTCTTGAAGAAGGCTGCGGATTTCGGCGTAAGTGCTGACGATATAGGTTCCATCCTCATCCCGGAGGATGGGGGTTTCGCGCAGATGCGCATAGAGCCGATAGGGGTCCGCGCGATTTGCCGGGTCGAGCACTTGCGCAAAAAGGGCGATGTCCGGCACGATGTCTCCTTGATCCCGGGCCGCCGGCCGCATCGGCTTTGCAGACGATGCTCACGTGCCCGCCACCGCCCAGGCCCTCATGACAGCTGGACTATCAAAATTACGTTGATACGGCCATTCGAACAACACATTGAATTTTCGGCGGAAGAATGGGGATGCCTATATAAATGGCCATTTGACGGCGAGGAACAAATACGCCTCCCGAAAAATACCTTATGAATGCATATCTATAATATAAAATGCCTTGCGCCAGAGGAAGAGAGTGTGGATTTCGGCGGGGTTTGCTGCCGTCGTGGTGGCTTCTATTTACAGGGCGCGTGGAAAAACATCATTCGCTCCAACGGCCCGCGCGACGGACTCACCCCCCATAATTCTCCTTGAGATAATCCCCGATCGTCTTGGCGTCCGCCGGTTCGATCGGCGCGCCAAAAGCCTTGATCATTTTGGCGACTTCGGCATCCCACTGCGCCGGACCGAGAAATGGCGAGTTCATCAGGATGAAACGGAGGCTATGGCAGGCGCCACATTGCGCCTCCACCATATCCACCCCCGGCGCCTGCTTGAGCCGCGCTTCCTGTTCTTCGGCCCGCGCCAAAGCCGGCACCAAAGCCAGCGTGGTGAAAATCGCGATCCATCGCATGGCCTTCTCCTTACACAACATCGAGTGTCACGGTTTGAACGACGTTGTTGTTATAGCCCGCCGGGTTCTGGATCAGCTCATGGATTTGCGTTTGGCCGATCCTGTTGGTGGCACGGGCAGCGAATGCTAATTTTCCGCGCCGCTTGGGGATGAACTCATGGCTCCAGCTGCGAAACGCATATTTGCCTAGGTCCTCGCCGAGCGCCGCCTCCATCCAGCTCTTGCCGCCATCGGCCGAGATTTCCACCATGCTGATGCCATAGCCGCCGTCCCAAGCGATTCCGCTGATCATTGTCCGCCGTCCGGCTTTGACGCGCGCGCCATCCACCGGGCTCGTGATGAGCGAATTCACGACGATTTCCGTGATTGGCGTGGTGGTTTCTGTCTCTTGGGATAGGAAGTGCGTGACCAGGGGGAATTTCCCAATCGGAATCCGGTAGGCCGACTTCATCCAGAACCCGTCGAATGGCTTCGTCACCGCCGTGATCGTGATGACGTGCTTCATCCAATAGGTCGCGGTCCAGCCCGGCACGATAATCCGCGCCGGAAAGCCATTCAAATGCGGCAGAGCTTCGCCATTCATTTCATAGGCGACGAGCGTCGTCTCCTCGGTCGCTTTCCACAAAGGAAGGCTTTTCAAAAAATCCGGTGTCTTGTCGAGGACAGGGCCGTCGGCGCCGTCAAACACAATTTCGACCACGTTGTTTTTGAGCCCGGCCAAATCGAGCACATCCTTTAGGCGGGCGCCTTTCCAGCGGGCGCAGCCCATCGCGCCATTGCCCCATTGAACGCCAGGGACATGCGGCTGAAAAAGGCCACGGCGGTTGCCCGCGCATTGACAAACGGCGGTAACCTCGAAGGCAGGCAGCGTTTTTAACGCGTCGAGGCTGAGCGTCACGTCGCTATTGGCGACTTCCCCGCCGATACTGAGCTTCCATGTACTGGCATCGACGTGCGGAATGCCGGCGAGATGGTAGCGTACGAAAAATTCGTCGTTGGGGGTGATCGCGGTGCGCAAATAGCTGAGCGGCGCCTCGTAATTGGGCGGCCTATCAGTCAATCTGATCAGCGGTTTTTTGCCGGCAAGAGTTTCGAAAGCCGCCTCGGCGCGGGTGCCGGCAGGCAAGGAGGGTGACAGCCAGGGACGCGTGTCTTCTTGCAAGGCTGCGCTGCCCGCCGGGGCCGCCAAGGCGCCGCCACTCCCGAATGCCACAGCCCCGCCCGCCGCTTCCAGCAAACCGCGCCTTGTGATCATGAAGCGTCTCCCGAAAGCATGACCTTACTAAACTTGCGGAGTTCTTGGACAAGATTGTACGACAAATCAAAGTGATAACGAGTACGAGCAATTCAATTTGAAGTGATCATGGGCTCGGGAGGGTCGCCAAGGCAGTAGCCGCCGCAAGCGTCTCATCGCCCGCGTGGATGCGCCGAGCGATAGGCTTCAAGCAGCCGCACGCTATCGACGGCGGTATAGATTTGCGTCGTGGACAGCGAGGCATGCCCCAAAAGTTCCTGGATCGTGCGCAGGTCGCCGCCTGCCCCCAAAAGATGCGTCGCGAAGGAATGGCGCAGGGCGTGCGGCGTCGCGCTATCGGGAAGGCCAAGCGCGCCGCGCAAACGCTCGACCGCGAGTTGAATGAGTCTTGGGCCAAGCGGCCCGCCTCTGGCGCCAACGAACAAGGGTTTGTCGGGTGGCAGCGCATAAGGACAAAGCGCGATATAGGCCTCGATGGCCTGTTGCACCGGTGCGATCACCGGCACGCTCCGGGTCTTTTGGCCTTTGCCCACGATCGTCAAAACGTCGTGCCCGCCAACCGGCGCCTCGGAGCGCTTGATCGCCAAGGCTTCGGAGATGCGCAGGCCCGCCCCATAGAGCAGCGCCAAAACGGCGGCATCGCGCGCGATGATCCACGGGGGCCGGTCTTCGCCGGCGCGCGCCTCCACTTGCACCAGAAGGCAGGCCGCATCGGCGCGCAAAGGCTTTGGCAGGCCGCGCTGAATTTTCGGCGGATGCAGCGCCGTAAAGGCTAAGACCTGGCCGTGCCCATTGCGTTCGAGAAAGCGCGCGAAGGACCGCAGGCCCGCGAGCTGGCGCGCAAGCGACCGGCTGCCCGCTCCCGTACCCCGCCGCGCCGCCAAAAAAGCGCGCAGATCCGCGGCCGTGAGGCTTGTGAATGTCGCCAACGAGGCTGGTTTGCCAAAATGCACCGCCGCGAAGTGCAAAAACTGGCGCAGATCGCGCGCGTAGGAGGCGGCCGTGTGCGGGGAAACACGGCGCTCGCCGGTGAGATGCGCGAGCCAGTCACGCGCTTGCACTGCCAGCTCCGGACCGGCGGGCGCAAACTCGGGCAAGGCGCTTGCCGCCTCAGCGGCACGAGGGATGATCATGCTTGATCATAACACCGCCGCACCCTAACAATTCATTTCATTGTTTGGCCGGACCGCCGGCCGCTACGCAAGAGGCGGACGCCCTCATGGCACATGTTCCAGCGACTCGCCGGGCCGCGCTTCATAGCCGGTCATAAGCATGCGGCTGCGCGCCGATATTTGGGTCTCCGCCTATCTGCGGCGTTGCGCGCATGAAGGTGCCGCCGCCGTGCTGCGCCGGCGGGGCGCTCCGGAAGCCGGCGCGATCTTTGTCAAGATCGACCGGCTCGACGGTTTTGCGGCCGTCTTCGGACCGGCGCCGCAAAGCGAGGTGAAAGACGGATACGACCGTCTTTTCGCAAGGCTCCATCGCGAGCCATGGATCGCGCCAGTGGATGCCGACGCAAAGCTCGCCCGTGAAATCAGTTTCGATCCGGATCTTTGGATCATCGAACAGGAAGACCGCCTGGGCCGCACTTTCTTTGACGTCGCCGAATGATTTCGCGGATCTTACATACGGGCACAATCAATTTCTCAATGCGGCTAAGATCAGTGGATGACGTTTACGGCACCGCTCCGGCGAACACCGTGCCGTTGATTGTTATCTCGAAAGTGTCCGGCTGAATCGGCGCCGAAGACCACGCCATCGGGAGGCAGCCGTATTATAGCGGTTTATTCGCCAGAGCCAATATGTTGGGCGATAGCGGGAGTTTCTTAGCTTCCGTCCAACCGAACTCTGACGCAAACTCCAGCCTTCGGTGCGCCCTGACGTAGCTTCTCAGGAGCCATTTCATGACCTCTGTCCGCAACAAGAATGGGAAACGAGGGACCTGATTCGGCGAGGCGTCTCTGATTGAGATGTCGCGAAATCCGCAATTAAACAGTAGAAAATCAAGACTGGTTTCGGAAAACGAGCAATGATGCGTCCAGTCTATGTCTCGCATCCGCGTGGCCACTGCTGCATTGCAGTTTGGAACCCGGCATACAAACCGGCCCCCTGGTTTTAAAGCGCCAAAAACGAGTTCTAGAAATTCTACTTGCTCGCCCTTTGGGATATGTTCCAGGACATCGAAGGCAAAGATGAAATCTTTTGCTCCTTCCCGGCCTATCAGATATTTCCTCGTCTGCGAAATCGACACATGTTCAACCGGAAGCCCTCTGGCCTTGCAAGCCGAAGCCTGCCCTTGATCGGCGTCCATGCCTTCAACGTCCGAATATCCGAGGGCCTTGATCGCCGCGACCGCGAACCCCATCCCACAGCCGATCTCAAGAATAGACGCTGACTTGCTGTCCGGTAACAGCATCTTCAGAGAGCCGGTGATGATTTTGACCTGGTTGTTGAAGTCATCATCCGAACCGTCGTGCCAATTTCGATAGTGTCGCGTATAATCCAGATCGCGCATCACCTCGCCCCCTAAATCCAAATTAACGGACATACCGGCTGCCTACCAGTTCTGCCACGTCACGACGATTGACACCTCGCCCAGCAGGAAGACGGCTATTCTTACACCGGGCTGGAGGAGCTCTCCGGTTCGATCTTTCGGCTGCGCGGGGTGCAAGTATCAACGATGCCGATGACAGCCCGGCGACACCCGGCCATGTTTGGCCACCTTGGGTGCCCTGCTCCGTCAACCGTTAAGGAGGGGTAAAAATCCGAGCGCAACCGCACCAAAATGTTTTCGTGGGAAACATTTTAGACCAATCGGAGTCGGCGGTTGAGACAAGCTCTGGCCGTGGCGCTCGGCGCGAGGAAACGCCACCTTACTCGTGGCTCTGCGGCGGACTTTGAAATAGAGACGAACAGCGGCTCCGGATATCCGAAGCCGCGCCGTCGTCCCGGGATTTATGCGCTTTTCTTGAATCTGGCGGCTTCCTCGGATCCGCCGGTCGCATCTCCGGCACTGTAGGAATGTGCGCCGGTACCCGCGAGCTTGCCCTTATCGACGATCAGATATTCGTCGCGGATGGGCCGGCCCTCGAAATAGCACTCCAGGATTTCGCGCGTGCCGGCCGCGTAACGCGCCTGCGCGGACAGCGACGTGCCGGAGATATGCGGCGTCATGCCATGATGCGGCATGCTGCGCCACGGATGGTCCTTCGGCGCTGGCTGCGGGAACCAGACATCGCCCGCATAGCCGGCAAGCTGGCCGCTTTCGAGCGCCCGCACGATGGCATCGCGGTCGCAGATTTTTCCGCGCGCCGTGTTCACGATATAAGCGCCGCGCTTCATCTTGGAAATCATAGCGTCGTTGAAGAGATGCTCGGTCTCCGGATGCAGCGGGCAATTGATGGTGACGACATCGCAGACCTTGACCATGTCCTCGACGTTTGGATGCCAGGTCAGATCGAGTTCTTTTTCCACCGTCTCCGGCAACCGGTGGCGGTCATAATAGTGCAGATGCATATCGAAGGGTTTCAGACGTTTCAACACGGCAAGGCCAATGCGGCCGGCAGCGACGGTGCCGACATGCATGCCTTCGACGTCATAGGAACGCTCGACGCAATCGGCGATGTTCCAGCCGCCCTTCACCACCCATTGATAGGACGGAATGTAATTGCGAACGAGCGACAGGATCATCATGACCACATGCTCGGAAACGCTGATCGAATTGCAGAAGGTGACCTCCGCAACTGTGACACCCTTGTCCATGGCCGCCTGAAGATCGGTGTGATCGGAGCCGATTCCCGCGGTCACCACGAGTTTCAGCTTCGGTGCCTTGGCGAACCGCTCGGCNNGAGGTCACAACCAGCGTGTGGCCCTGGGATTCGAGGTATTTGCGCAAGCCCAATTCGCCAGACACGCTGCCAAGAAGGGTGCCTGGCTTAAAATCGATCGATTTTGGTGTTGGAAGAGTCTGACCATCCGGATAGCGGTCGATTTTGGGAAGATCGTCCCGAGGATAGGATTTCGGATAGCCGTCTACCGGATCATCGTAAAGAACGCATACGACCTTTGCCATAACTGTCTCCCTATCATTGTATCGTTGGAATACAAGAAGAAGAGCTTATCTCTCAAGGTTAAGCCGGACATCTATGGGTGACTTAGCACAATAAATTTTGTCCAGAAAACCAGAATTTCAAGCAGCTCTCTGTTTTACTTACAGCAAGGCATTTCAGATCTGAATTTCCTTGCTTCAAGTGAGCTTAAGCTCTTCCTAAATACGATCTTTATCCAATGAAATATTTTGAACGATTGATAGGAAAGCCTGATCAACTTTGCCGCGCGTCGCCGCCGCGAGCCCATCCTCCAAGTCGGCGCCGCCTGTAGCGGCGATGAGCGCATTGGCCATCGGCGGCAAGGGATCGCGATCGGTCATGACCAGCCCGATGACCTGGCCGTGCATTGGCTCGACAAGATCGATCCCCACCAAATCGCGCGAGCCAGCAAACACATAGAAAAATGTGTGCGGAACAATGCTAGAGAAGCCGCCATGCCGGAGGTATGAACAGACGCCTAGGAAGGAATTGCTGACAACCGGCGGCTTTGCTTCGATTTCCAACGAGTTGAAAACCGCATCGATGATGCGGCGGTTCTGCATGTCTTGGCTCAACAGGCAGAGCCGTTCCTCGGCTGCCTCCCGCCACGAGATTGTCCGGCGCCCTGCGTAGCGGCTGCCCCCGCTCGTCACGAAGATGTAGCGCTCCTTGTAGAGCGGGAACCGGCGGACGTGTTCCAAAGGCTCATTATCAAGATAGGTGACACCGGCATCAAGCTCGAAAGAATCGAGTCCTTTCTGGATCGACCGTGAGGTCATGGACATCACCTCGACGGTCGCTGCGGGATGGCTGGAAGAAAACCGTGCCGTCAGGCAAGAGACCAATGGCATCGCAGCCGGGATGACACCGAGCCGCAACGACCCCGAGAGCCCGCTCCTGAGACCCGTGAGATCGATCCGTAAACCCTCATAGTCGCTGAGAATCTGCTGAGCCCAGGCGAGCACCCTTTCGCCTTCCGCAGTGAGGCCCAGAAACCGGTGGCCGCGAACGGCGAGCCGGACTTCGAGATCCTCCTCCAGCTTGCGGATCGCGGCCGAAAGTGTCGGCTGGGAAACGTGGCACGCCTCCGCCGCCCGCGCGAAATGCTTTTCGCGCGCGAGCGTGACGAAATAGCTGAGATGGCGAAGAAACATAGAGTTGACCACGGCACGCCACGCCGCCGTAGCATTATAGCATAAAATTACATAACGCTATCCGGATGCAACTGTGAACCTCCGTTTTACGCCGGCCTGCCAGTGGCAGCAGCGCCGGCACCGAGGACATCGTGCAGAAACTCCCCGGCCAATGTTATTCCCGTGTCATCGATAGCATGGCCAAGGCCAGGCCTTGCCACCGCCTTGACCGGGACGCCCACAGCTTCGAGCATGGCCTTCGCAGCGGCCATCGATTGGAAAGGCACGACATTGTCCGCCTCTCCATGCACGAGAAGAACCGGCGGTTTGCTGGCAATCTCGCTTTGCAACGCCATGCCCCATGGCAGGGCGCCGGAAAAGGCAACAATCCCCGCTATCTGCTTTTGCCTGTGCAATCCCGCGTAAAGCGCGGTCGCGGCGCCTTGCGAGAATCCGGCGAGCGCCAGCTGGGACTCGTCGAGCCCGCGGCTGGCCAGCAGTTCATCGAAAAAGCGATCGAGAATGGCTGCCGCGTCCCGTAATCCGGCGAGCAGCTTTTCCGGCGCGCGGTCCTGCAAGCTGAACCATTGCCAGCCATCCGGCGCATAATCACACGGAAACGGAGCATGGGGGGCAATGAACTCAGCCTCCGGCAGAAGCTTCTGCCACGCGCGAGCAAGATAAAGGAGGTCGTTGCCATTTGCGGCGACGCCATGCAGAAGAATCACCAGCTGGGCTGTTTTGCCACCGGAAAGCGGCGCCAGCCCCCGCCCGTCGAGTTGCATGATTCCCTCTCAATGAAAAAGCCCGGCGCTTGGCGCCGGGCTAACAAAATCCGTGCATTTAAGCCAGAGAGACTTGGCTCAGAACGCCCGCTGGA
>PLUZ01000571.1 GCA_003162995.1 Methylocapsa sp.
AATATATCGTTTGCGATTCGCGTCTGGTCTTCACGAGATGGCTGCGCCGCAATCTTGCAAGGTGCTGCGACAAAGCCGATTGACTAAGGCTGACAATTTCCTCGAGTTCGCCCACGGAGCGCTCGCCCTTCAAGAGCTCACAGAGGATCATCAACCGCCAGTCATTGGCGAGAATCTTCAGAAAAGCAGCCGCCGCACATGCGTTCGTCTGCATCACTTTTATATCCATGCTTGCTAATTTAGATCATGCTAATATATATGTCAAGACCATCTCAGGATCAGGAGCCAACCCGTGGCCCGCATTCCTTCCACCATCGCCATTGTGACCGTAACTGCTGTTGTTTCCGTGCTGAACGCCTGCTTGTCCGCGGGTTTCGCGGCAGAGCAAACCGTGGGGCTACGGGCGGTTGATGATCAAAAGGCTGTGACAATGATTCACCCGGCGCCCCAGATCTTCATTTCTCAAGCAAAGACCACGGGCGAATTCCAACAAACCGGAACCACGCTCTACGCGCTTCGCGCACCGAGACATCATCAAGCCGATGTCTCGGCCCTCCGGGCGACGATCGCTTTTCGCGCCGGTCCGGCTATTCGGTCAAAATGCCCAGACGAAGAACACGCCCGCGCCGGAAGATGCGAAGGTCGCCTTATCTGTATCGGAGCGTCATGCCTTTACAAGGCTGAGAGCGGACCGGTGACGCCAGTCTTCCTGCCTGGTGATGATCGTACTTCCGTCCACCCCGCCTAATCCAAGCATCAAACGGGGATCGTATCGGCCCCACTTTCCCCCCGCACGACCTGCCGTAAATGCCGCGCCACCGGATCGACCGGCCGCGCGGCATCAAAGAGCCCCCCTTTTCCTGGAACAAATCTCTCTCTGACTGCCAATAATACCATGCGGAGATCAGCCCGCCTCAAGGACAAACGGGCGGCGCCGAACCTGATCGATAAGGTCATGATGATGACCGCGCCGCTTGTCCCGCATGCCCTGCCAAGCGAGGGCACCCACCTGTTCCTGATCCGAGGGTATGGTCGCGCGGGCGTCAGGGCGATCGCTGAGCAGACGCTGAGCGCCGGCATCCGCCGCTTCATCGTCCGCGCCAACAAACGCATCGTGGAGTGGAATTTCACTCATCCTGAACAGCCACGTTCGCTACTGCCGAACTTTTCCCCGGTCCTCTTCCGAGGCAGTGTTGCCACCCAGCATTATCACGAAGCAGGCGGCGATATCCGTGTCGCGCAGGCGGTGCTAAATCATGTTCGCGCGGATACCACCGATCTCTATGTCCGGGGGCCGGAGACACAACGTTTGCAGGATGAGACCGTGGCGCGGCTTCAGAAGCTTATGGTCGCGTGGATTACCGGCGGCCAATCCCCGCGTAACGATCTCTCCGACACACGATCCGGCGCGGCTTTCATCGCCCTTGCCGAGAATGCAAACGCCTTCGGCCACATCTGTACCAATCCTCTTGTTGGCGCCGCTCCGGGCAGTACGCCTGGGCGTATGTGTCCCCAGTTTGCTGCCTGTCTAACCTGCCCAGGTCTGGTTATTCCAGTCGATGCGGAGCATCTCGCACGTATCCTGCAAGCGAGGTGTCAACTCGAATCGGCGCGCGCCCGGATAGACCCCCACCGCTGGCAACTGCTTTACGCGGCGAGCCATCGCGTCCTGACGGAGGATATTCTCCCCGACTTTCCAATTGATCTCCGCCCAGCAGCAGAGCGCCTCATGCTGTCGCTGCCGTTGCTGCCCGATCTCGAATGAAAAAGAGCGCGGCGACCCTCCCAACTCCAATAGTGATAGCGGGTTCGTCTTCGGCACTTCGCGTCTCGACCGCTTCGATCTGGACCGATCATGTCTGGCAGTTTGACGTCACAGTGCCCGGAACGACCCAAAGCGAAGTCAAGATCGACTGGAGTTTCACGCTCTCGGACGGTAGCCACTTTACCGACGGCAGGTGGGTGGCATGGCGCGAAACCTCCAAAAGGTTTCTCTGGACCTTGCGCGTTGATCCGCCGGCTGGCCACCGGCGCGCGCGAGACAGCACAATGGTCCGCATTTTCACGCGCCTCAGAGTGTTGGTCCGGTGGATGATGGCCGAGGGCTATTGTCAATTCAGTGACCTTGATCGTGATGTCGCCGAACGCTTCCTGGCGATGACCAACGCGCGGGCTGGCCGCAAGGGTCGACTAATTTCACGATCAACCCTCGGCGGCTATGCGGGCCTCTTGAACCTTCTCTACCTACAGCGTCACCACCTGTCGGACGCGCCGAGCGAGGATCTTCTGCCAGCGGATCAGCTCCGCCTTCTGACAGGACGGCGACCGATTCTCCAAAGTACACTTCCTTACACGCCTGACGCCATCGCCGTTCCGCTTGTCTGTGCTGCGATCCGACTTCTCAACCATCCCGCCGACGACATCATAGCGCTGCGTGACCGGGCCAACCTCGCCGCGGGGACCGCGCGTCCGGGTGGCCGACGCGAAGAGGATGCGCGCATCCAAGCTACCGCAGCCGACTTTATATTCTCGACTCCCACGGGTGAGGAGAGACCGTGGCGAACAGAGCCGGTCGCCGACTTGGCGACGATAAACTTCCTCGTAAGCCGTGTCTATGATGCGTGCTTCGTCGTCATCGCCTATCTCGTTGGCGCGCGGGTGTCGGAGATTCTCGGGCTCAAAGTCGGCTGCATCGTCGAACATATGTCGGCCGATGGAACGGAGACATTCACCTATCTGAGCGGCCGCATCTACAAGACTTCCGATAATCCGCACGGTCAGCCACACCGCTGGATCGCGCCTGAGCCCGTCGTGCGCGCCGTCGCGGTCTTGGAGCGAATATCGGAGCCGCTGCGTCGGCAGACAGGGCGGGATGACCTATGGGTAATGCCTGCCGTCAACCGCAATTGGGGGATCGGTATCCGGCGATCCACCAATCTGATCGCTCACCTCAATGGCTCGTTCGCCGCTTTCATCGACTTGCCGCACTATAACGGCGTTCCCTGGCACCTGACCACACATCAGGGACGCAAGACCTTTGCGCGCTTCGTCGGTCGCCGGGACCGGACCGGGCTCCACGCGCTCGCGACCCATCTCGGTCATATCACCCGTATCATGACGGATGCGAGCTATGTCAGTACGGACTTTAAACTCGGCGATCTGATTGACGCGGAGGCACTCGAAGAGACGCGGGGCGCGCTTGAGGAACTGCTGACGGCTACCCGGCTCGCCGGGAAGGCGGGCCGCACAATGGCCGCGCATAGTCGCTTTCGCGGCCGCACGCGCGACGGCGATGTGCGCAAGTATGTCGATTTCATTCTACACGAGAGCGATATGCGGCTCGGCGTCTGCGACTGGGGTTATTGCGTCTATCGGCGTGAAGGCGCGGCCTGCCTTGGCGGCGACAGCGGCCCGAATCCCGTGTTGCGTACCCAAAGCACCTGCGGCTCTTGCGCCAATTTCGCGGTGACGGAGAAGCATCGCCCGGTGTGGGCGGCGCGCCGCCAACGTAATGTCGACCTGCTCGCACATCCTGCCCTCGACACCGACAGTCGCGCCCTGGCGGCGGAACGTGTCGAAGAATGCGACCTCATTCTTACTGAACTCGATCAGAGCAGAGATATCGATGGCGCATAAATCGCAGAGCGGCAATGCGCCGAAGTCGCATGAGAAGCGTCGCCTCGGCACCGAACGGCGTCTTTCTGCGGCATTGGAACGGCTTGTCGGCGAAAGGCCCAACCATCCTTTCTTGGTTGGGCGCACCTATCGGCTGACTGTCGCCGTACTGGCTCGCGAAGCCAGGGTCAGTCGGAACACGATCTACACCAACCACCGCGGGATCATCGAGAAACTGGATCGCGCGTGTTGCAAATCTGCCGCGCCCAAGCGGCCCGCCCGTCTCCAAAAGATGGCTGCGATCAACGCGCTGGCCAAGGTATTGCGGCAGCAGAACCGCGAACTGGTCACTCAGAATGCTGCACTTCTCAAACGCGTGATTGACGCGGAAAAGGCGGCCGACCGGCTCAAGAAGCACAATGCCAAGATCGTCCGTGATCTGGCTGCCGCGCGGGAGCCAATCGTGCTGCCACGACGCTGAACCTGGCTGTACACACATTTCTATCTCTTCAGATTTCCGGATGTACCATGCTGGATTGGCTGGCCTCGAGGACGAGTGGCGCGCCGACATTGGTCGCAGCGCATTGCAAAGATCGAAGAGGCTCTTTCCAATGCGCGCAGAATACGGCACGCGGCGCGGATGCAACTCATGCAACCGCAAATCAGCGACGCGCTCCCTTCAGAAATGAGCCCTTACCCGGACGCATGCGCAACAGTCGCCCTCTGGGAACAGGAGCTCTATGAGGCCCTCACCACCATCTACTGACCTCACAAATAGCGGAGACGATGGTCTCCGCTTTCCTCTTCATTCCCGTCGCGCCGAACCATCAAACTACCAGACAGGCGGACCGGCGCCCCGCTAATCCATGTATCAAATCGCAATCGTATCGATGCCCACTCGTTTCCCTCACGACGTGCCGTAAACGTAGCGCCGCCGGATCGACCGGCCGCGCGGCGTCAAAGAACGCCCTTTCCCGCAGCAGACTCTTTCTGACAGCCCATCGTACCATGCAGGGATCAGCCCGCCTCAAGGACGAACGACCCCCAATTTTGCCGAACGTAAAGCGCGCGCAGGAGCGCGCATCATTTTTCGCATTTTCGTTCGACAAAATTGGCTCCACCGTTCGCCGCCTCTGGCGGTCGCTGCGCGATCCCTGACCCCGGCCGACCCCGCATCGTCGCGGACCTTTGTCATCAAGACAAGGAGATCGCATCATGTCGCACACCATCCACCTTCAGGCTGTCACCTGCGCCCTGCAAGCAGCTTACCCCAACATCCCCTTCCGAGTGTCACACGACGCTATCGGGATCTTCATCTACTACACGGCCAATGCGGCGGGCGCCCCAGATAAAGAGGCCGTCCGCAAAATGCTGCAGGCTCGCTTCAATGGCGTGCTTTTCAAGATCCCCACGCTGATCAATCGGCAGCTCCACTAAACCGACGGCCAGGCGGGGGCGCAAGCCACCGCCTTTTTTCTTTTCATTTTCTACCGCGCCACTGAACAACGCCGGCTTTCACACCGGCCGCGAGGCATCAAAGAGCACCCCTTCCTGAAACAAATTTCTTTCTGACAACCCATCGTACTATGCGGGGATCAGCCCGCCTCAAGGACGAACGGTCCCCCAATACGGAAGACCTTCATGGCGCGCTTCGCAAGCGGCGAACACCCGCCACTTGTCACAATGCACCAGAGCCTTGCCTCTTGTGCGGGCCGGTAGGCTTATCCCCTCGGTAGGCGTGAGGGGCGCCCCCTATCGGCCCTCCGCCCCTCACACTCCCCATCCCACCCTCTCATCACTCGTTATCCTACCGTTTGCCATTATCCCTTCGGTCTCTTGTTGGATGATCAGTGCTTCACCGGCGCTCCGCGCGCGACTTCCGCCGCCGTCTTCAACGCCAAGAGAAAGAACGCCATCGGACTGTCGTCCCTTTTGGCTTTAGCCAATCTCCGATTCTGCAAAAGCCTCACGAGATCGCGCACCTCTTGCAACAGGTCGCTTTCCATGTGTTCGCTTCGCCCGTTCGGCGGCCCGCTCGTGTTCAGCAGATACATCTGCAATTCAGCGAATGCAGCCAGATATGTCTCCCGTTCAATCTCGGTAAGATGGGGGTTCTCTTGGGGCCTGTTCTTCTCGCGATTCAGATTGTCAAAAAATTTGCCTTCGTCCCATGCCATCTTTCTACTCCCTCGGTGCCGGTCCTCAGTTAAACGGCTTGCCTCCAAAGCGCCGCGCGCCTTTCTCGTAATAAAGCCGGTACAGCGTTCGCACGCTTACGCCGGTTCGCGCGGCCGCACGCTATGCGACCGCCGTGATCCTGATCAGCCTACCGTACGGCCACGACTCACCCCGCCGCCTCGGCGGCAAAGTTATCGCTCGCCGCCTCCAAACGCCGCCAATTGCGCGGCGTTCATGCCGACATCCTCGCCCTCGATCGTCGTAAACCCAGTCTCATCGACAAGCACGAGCTTCGCCTTCACCGCCCGTGCCGCCGCCAACATCCAGTCCTTCTGCTTCTGGCTGAGCCTTTTGACATCGTTCACCACCAAGACATCATTCGGCTCAAGCTGATCTTGCCTTTTCATCCACCGCCCCAAAAGCCCGTGCACCGCGACACTCTTGATTCCCCATGTCTTCTCGAAGGCTTTCGCCTTTTCGTAAGTGAGCCCGACCCCGCGCACCTTTAGACCCGCCGCCTCCCACACAGCCGCCGCTTCGCGCAAGCTTACAACACTCGCCTTTTCACCCTCCGGCTCCCCCGGAGGACCACCATGACAACTCTCCCTGGGCACCGCGATCCCGCCAACCGCCCGTGTGCTAAAGATTTCCTCGCCGTTTGCACCGTTACCCAAACGAACGATCTCGACCGAGGACTCCACACGCGCCAGCGCTGTCGCAAACTGCTCAGCGCCAACGGTGTTGGCTTCCACGAACCGTTCCAACTCCTGCCAGGTGAAAGAGGACCGTTCACGCATCAGTGCAGCCAGCACCAGACCAGGCTCCGCAACAATCCGCTCCCCATTTCTCCATGCGATCTCCGCATCCTCGGCTCCCCTGCCGGT
>PLUZ01000119.1 GCA_003162995.1 Methylocapsa sp.
TATCGCTCGACTATTCTCCAAACTCTGATTCCGACGATTGAACCTACGGAACTGTCGCTGCCGACGGCTGCTCCATGGATGAGAACTTCATTGTGAGCTTGCCTGGCACGTCAAAGCTCGATTTGTCGCGCCCGCCCGCGTAATATGCGACACTGCTCGATCGAGTCTGGCCCATAGCGAGCAGCTTCGACTTGTACATGTGCCAGATTGGGAGTCCTCGAATGCTAAAGACTGAGGCGAATGATGATAAGCCGGTCGTGGCTTCTGACCGGGCACCCACGAAAGACGCGACACTTCATGAAATTGTTATCGTCGGGGGTGGTGCGGCGGGATTGGAACTTGCGACAGGCCTAGGTAACACACTCGCGAGACGCAAGAGAGCTCGGATCACGCTCGTCGACAAAGCGCGCGCGCATCTCTGGAAACCGCTTCTACATTCCGTGGCAGCAGGCAGCCTCGATTTCGACGAGCATGCGCNNCGCGAACGAAAGCAGATTCAACTTGCGCCGACACATGATGAGGAGGGCGTCGAGATCACCCCGCAACGATCGTTACACTATGATACATTGGTCATCGCGATCGGCAGCATTACGAATGATTTCGACACGCCAGGGGTGAGCCAGCACGCCATCCCCCTCGAGACACCTGAACAGGCGGTGCGGTTCAACCATCGACTTGTCAATGCGTGCATTCGCGCAGATGCACAGCCCGATCCGGTGCGCCCGGGACAGCTACACGTCGTCATCGTTGGCGCGGGTGCAACCGGAACCGAGCTGGCGGCAGAACTCCATCGGACCACCCGCGAGGTTGTCGCCTTTGGCCTCGACCGCATTGATCCAGAAAAAGATATTCACATTACTCTGATCGAGGCCGCCGATCGAGTCTTGCCCGCACTGCCACCGCGGATATCCGATGCCACAACCCAACTATTGAAGAGCCTCCGAGTCGATATAAGGACGAATTCAAAAGCGACCGAGGTTAGCGCAGACGGCGTACAACTTGCCGATGGCGCCTTCATTCCTTCCGAACTTGTGATCTGGTCCGCCGGAGTGAAGGGCCCCGACGTTCTCAGCCATTTGGGCGGCCTCGAGACCAACCTGATAGGCCAACTCGTCGTCACGCCGACTCTTCAAACCACTCTCGATCCCAATATTTTTGCGATAGGCGATTGCGCGGCATGCCCCCAGCCAGGCGGCGCTGGCGACGTCCCGCCGCGGGCTCAGGCCGCCCATCAAGAGGCGTCGCATCTTGTCAAGCAACTTCCTAGGCGACTAAGGGGAGAGCCGCTGTATCCATACGTCTATCGTGATTTCGGCTCACTTGTTTCGCTCGGTCGGTTCAGTACCGTCGGAAATCTGATGGGATTTCTCGTTGGGAAGAATTTCTTCATCGAAGGCTACTTCGCGCGTTTGATGTATCGTTCGCTCTACAAGATGCACGAGGCTGCCCTGCATGGAGTCGCAAACGTGATCCTCAGCACGATTGGCCGAACCTTTCGCCGACGCAACGCGCCTGTGGTGAAGCTTCATTAGAGCCAAAACGAGTGCACGAAGCGGGCGCTATCCTATGTGGACATCCAATAATCGCAATGCGCGGCACTCTGCGGCATCGGATTGTGTCTCGGCTATGCACTCCCTGGCGCTTATTGGCTGGTCAAGAAATGTGAAGGCGATATCCGAGAGGCAGCCATCGGCTCATACCTTATCTATCGTGCGGGCTGTTCGTATTTCTGATTGTTGTCTTTATCTATTCGCTGACCGCAAAGCTCGAGCCAAATTGGTTCGAAAATCGTCTGTTCTCGGCGAATGTGACGATGCCGTCTGGCACTTTCTCGTGGCACTTACACTCGGCGGATTACACGATCAGTATGTTCGAATTTTATTTCCGGCAGGGACCGTTACCAACACGCGGGTGACGAGAGCCGCCGAGAGCATGAGCCAGAGCGCTCCAATCGCGAATGCTGTCGCGTATGCAGTGGGATCGCCGAAGGATACCTTCACCGCCGATATCATCCCTCCCGTGATTGCCGGCCCCAGGATCTGCGGCAGCACCATTGAGATGCGCCAGATACCCATGTCCTTTCCAGCTGCCTCAGCGCTCGGCAGCACCTTTAGGGCCAGTGCCCAATCGACGGCTTGATAGGCACCAAAGGCCGCCGCGTAGATCAGGATGACCGGAACGATCAGCGTAAGACTTGGGTAGAATGCGATGAGCGCGAAATAGAATGCGCAGACTGCCATGATCCAGCTCGTGATCTGGGTTATACGAACGAGGCCGTAGCGCGCGGCAAGGCGGACGCCGATGATGCTGGCGGGCACCGCGAGCACGGCACCGATACCGAGCAGCGCCGGCAGCACTTGGGCCGGCTCCGCCACCCTGATCACGTCCTTGAAGTAGAACAACAGGAATGTGAAGACTGACCATATGCCCATGTTTCCTAGAAGGCGCGTTACGAGGACCCAGTAGAAATTCGCATGGGCGCGCGGGTCCACATAAAACTGGCGGAGGAATTCTCCAAGGACGAACGCGGTTTGCTGCCTGGCCGGCTGGGGCTCACGAACGTGTCTGAGCATCACCACGAGAATTGCGATATTGAGTGCCACGAAGGCGGCGATCGTGCCGGAAGGGTGTCCGGTTT